>JAQWCT010000133.1 GCA_028705785.1 Sulfurospirillaceae bacterium
ATCATTAATCATATCTTTGAGTTGTGAGAGTGTCGTGCCAGATGTCATATCTAGGGAATATGTTGCATCACCAATTCTCATCGAGAGCGTGTAGCTATCTGGTACAGTGGTCGTAACTGCTGCCGCTTGAGTTACTGAAGTGGCAAGGTCAGTAACATCAGAATTAGCCGTTGTACTTGTAAAAGTCAGTGTTGAACCACTTGCGGCACCAGAATTAAAGTCGCTTAATGTTCCAGACCATGTACCGTTATTAACGGTATTTCCACTGGTAGCACCGGAACTTAAATTTGCAAATGCAGCAATAGCTTCAGCTTGTGTAATCGTTCCTGTTGCAGTGAGTGTAAGTCCACCTATTGTCAAGGTATCGCCATCTGACATGTTGGCTGCATTAAAAGTAACAGTAGATGATTCTGTAACGCTAGCTGATCCATTCGTTGTTGATGTAGTTGGAGCTACAACGGTTCCAGCTGCAGTTGTCGTAGAACCTGCAAAAGTTGAAGTTGCTGATTCAAATCCAGCACTTTGGTAAATATCTCTTTGTGCTAAAGCATTAACATGTAGTGAAAAGTCCTGAATAGTTGAACCAGAAACTGTGCTAATAGAGACTGCAGAATTGGAGACTGTCGCTGATCTTTTAAGATAACTTAATTCATCACTGAGCGATTTTGTAACAGATTCTAAGGATGTTGTTAACTTTGATAATACTGTTAGATCACTTTTTTTTGAAGTATTAGTTGTTAACTTATTATCTATTGGCGTAAGAACTGCTGACTCATCTGCTGCTCTAAGTTTATCAATTGTGTCATAACTTAAAACACCAGAACTACCGAGTCCTAATGAGCTTAATGATGAAGTTGCCATGGTCTATCCTTTTTTATCGAAAATCATTCCTACGATTTCTTTCATTCGTTCAGCCAAAGTCATTGCTTCTTCCGTTGGGATTTTGCGAATCATTCTGCCTGTACTTCTTTCCATAACGCTAACAAACATTGCATCTATTTTGTCATTAAACCCAAAAGTAACATTGGTATCTAATGTTTCCATTTGCTTATTAAGTTCTTTGACAGTATCTGAGAGCTGATCAGTTACGACCTTACTATCTTGAGAGCTCTTTGTTGCATCACTTGATTGCTCAACTTGTCTTACTGGCGCCTGTGTTTGTGCTCTTGGTGCAGTAGCGGTTTCTACCTGTTTACTGGTTGCGCTAAATATATCCATCATATCCTCCTTGATATTTTCACAATTTTCCTATAAACCAAATCGACAGTTCTTTTTTTTTGTTTAACTATTAAGATTTTCTGTGTTACTATTTCGCTATCTATTGTGAAAAGGTATTGTAATGAAAATTTCTTTAGTGTGTCAATCTTTGTTGTTAAGTAAGGCACTCAAAAGTTTTTTAGGCGATGAAATCGTATCTTATAAGCAATGTGATTTTGTTATTAGTGACAAAAAAATAGAATTGGATAAACCCATCTTTTATATTTCATCTACTGAAGGAGCATTGCTTATTCCCTTTTCTAAATCTTCTTTAATGATAGAATTAGACAAGTTTTATCAAGATATCCTCCGCAGAGAGCAAAATAGTTTCGAAAATACACAAGTACCTATTCCTCATATAGCGCTTGAAGAAAAAATATCTGCCCTAACTGAAAAATTTAGAAAAGAACTCATTCAAACCATTAGAGATTATTGTGGGTCTTAAACCTTTACATGTAAGCATTAGTGCAGGAAAATATAAAGGTAAAAAGCTCTCTCTTCCCTCAATGGAAAGCACGAGAAGTACCAAATCAATTCTCAAAGGTTCATTGTTCGATACCTTACAGTCTGATATTGTAGGTGAAGTTTTTGTTGAAGTTTTTGGTGGTAGTGGTTCTATGGGGCTAGAAGCGCTTAGTAGAGGTGCAAAGCACGCTTATTTTATTGAAAAAGATAAATATGCATTTTCGGTTTTAAAAAGTAACTGCCAATTAATTGATTCAAAAAGTACAACTTGTAAGCAAGGTGATAGTTTTCAACTCTTTCCTTTACTGTTAAAAGAGCTTACATGTAAAGCTTTTTTTTATTTTGATCCACCTTTTTCCATTCGAGAAGGGATGGAAGATATCTATACCAAAGTTTTACAACTTATTGCAGATATTCCTCAAAACAAAGTACATCTTATTATCATAGAGCATATGAGTGAACTTATTCTTCCGAACAATATAGGAATTTATACATTACAAAAAACTAAAAAATTTGGAAATAGTTCGCTTAGTTATTACATGTAAAGCATAAAAATATGGAACACCAATTGCTTTAGTGAGTGACAAATCAGTCAACACTAAAGGAAATTGATGAAAATGACCAAACTGCTTTTCCTCCTTTTTTTCACATTTAATCTTTTACAAGCAGAGCGCATTGGTGATATCGCTAGTGTTGTCGGTGTTCGCGAAAATCAATTGATAGGCTACGGCTTAGTCGTAGGACTCAATGGTACAGGAGATGGTTCTTCTTCTCAGTTTACACTCAGGTCTCTTTCAAACCTTCTTCAAACCGTTAATGTTAAGATCGATCCAGCGGATATTAAATCAAAAAATATTGCTGCGGTTATCGTCACAACAAAACTCCCCGCATTTGCACGACAAGGCGATAAGCTTGATGTCACTGTTTCTTCTATTGGTGATTCTAAGTCGTTGCAAGGTGGAACACTCCTTTTAACACCACTTAAAGGTGTGGATGGAAAGATTTACTCTTTAGCACAAGGTTCTTTGACGATTGGTGGAATGAACGGTAAAGAAAAAGGTCAGATTAATCACGCAACAGCAGCCAATATTTTTAATGGTGCATTGGTTGAGCGAGAAATCGAATATGACTTACATGAGCAAGCATTTGCAAGCCTTTCTCTCAAAGAATCAAATTTCAATACGGCTATTTCTATTCAACAAGAACTCAATAGAAATTTTGGTAAAAAAATTGCAGTGGCAACTGATTCACGAACCATTAAGCTTATGAAACCTGAGAATTTATCGATGGTGGAGTTTTTAGCAACAACGCTTGATGTGAATGTCAAATACGAAAAAGAAGAAAAAATCGTTATTGATGAGCGAACTGGAACGATTGTGTCTGGCGTTAATATTAAGGTAAGTCCTATCGTTGTTACGCATGGTGATATTACCATCAAAATCGAAAATAATCCTAATTTAGAAGAAGATACCAAAAGTACTGATATTGGGGGAGATGTAAAAATAGCCACTAATGAAAATCAAATTAAGATGAATGAGCAAAGCATGACCGTTGCCAATGTTGCAAGAGCTCTCAATAAATTAGGTGCCAAGCCCAAAGATATTATTTCCATTTTGGAAAATATCAAACGCTCAGGTGCTATTACAGCACCGTTGGAGATTATCTAATGCAAGTAGATACAAGTTTAGCGCTTATGAATACCAATTACAACAAAGAGTTTGATGCTAATGCTAAAAATGATGCACTTTTAAAGGAGCAAACTGACAAATTTGAAGCTTTTTTTATTAAGCAAGTGTTAGATATCTCGATGAAAAACGATAGTAAACTTTTTCCTAAAGATGCAGGCGATAAAATTTATAGTTCGATGTACAACGACACAATGAGTACTTCTTTGAGTGGACAATTTGGATTTAGTGAAATGATATTTAAATTTTTGAAAGAGGGTCGTTAAGGTTTTATCATTTTGGGCGATATAGTTTGTAGAAAACAGTATAAAGGCCAAAAATGATTTCAAATATTAATGCGCAAGCAAGTACTTTTGTACAACAGTTGACACCGAAGAGCGAAGCTTCTAAAGGTGTAGATGAAACAAAAAAAAGTGAAGAGTTAGATAAAGTTTCCGCACTGAAAGAACAGATACGCAATGGTTCTTATCAAGTTGATCTTGTGAAAACTGCTGGAGCAGTAGCGGAAGAGTTGTTCTAAATCTTTTCTTCCTAAAGGATGAAAGATGTTAATGTACCATTTAAATAATGCGATTAAAGATATAGATAATTTAATTGACCTCACCAAAAAAGATATCGAAGACATTAAAGTTGCTCAACATGGTAATGTTTTTGAACGCGCAAAAATAAAAAATGATTTAATTCAATCTTTTGAAAATAAAAAATCTCTTTTAGATAATGAGCTCATGAAAATCATCAAAGAAAATCATGGAAAATCTTTAGAAGAGCTCATTACTGTTGAGCAAAAAGAGCTTCTTTCCTCAATGAAGCTTAAGTTATCCGAACTTAAAATTTGTAACAAAGAGTATGCAAAATATGTTGTTACTATCAGTCAATTTTATAATTCATTATTGGATAGTATTTTCCCTCGTGATATGGAAGGCTATAAAATGGCAAACCATAAACCTGCATCTTTGTTAAAAATAAGAGCATAATATGAGTCTCTTTAGTGCTTTAAATACTGGAGTATCAGGACTTCAAGGCGCACAAGTAGCTGTTGCTACTACCAGCCATAATATTGCCAATGTCAATAATGAGTTTTATTCGAGACAAAGAGTTTCTTTTGCAGCGAGTACCGCTTTACATACAACATCTGGAGATATAGGTACAGGAGTAACTGTTTCTTCCATAGTTCGAATTCATGATGAGTTTGTTTATTCAAGGTTAAAAAGTACAGCAAATGCTCTTTCATACGACACTTATTCGAAGCAAACTTTAGAAGAAGTTGCAGAGTATTTTCCTGATCTCCAAAGTGTTGGCATTGCTAAAGACATGGCAAATTATTTTGCTGGTTGGAATGATTTAGCATCTAATTCAAGTACTGGTTCACAAAAAATATCACTGGTTCAATCAGCTTCAACACTCACCACAAATATACAAAGTGCAAGGACTACGCTCCGTACACTTCAAGATTCAATCAACGATCAACCTAAAACAAATTTAGAAGAAGTGAATAGTATTGGACAAAAACTTGCTGATCTTAACAAGCAAATTGCTAATGTCGAGTCTGTAAAAGGAAACTATGCTAATGATTTACGGGACTCAAGAGATCAATTAGAACTTACGCTGGCGAAATTGGTAAATTTTTCAGTTTCTAAAGGTGCTATTATGAGTAATAATACTATAGATCCTAATATGACGGATCAAGGGACAGATTATTACCTTAATATTTCAGGAAGCTCCTTTGTTGATGGGTCAACATTTCATCCTTTGGTTATAGATAATTCGGGTAATGAAAGTAACTATTACTCTGTTTACTCAGAAAGCCAAGATGGTAAACGATATGATATGACAGAACAATTATCTGGTGGTAAAATTGGCGCCATGTTAGATTTGCGTGGACGAACTATCGATACCTCTAAAGATGGAGGCTATCCTAAGAGTGGAATAATTCAAGGCTATATTGATGATTTGGATACTTTTGCCCAAACCTTAATTACAGAAACCAACAATATTTATGCTTCTAGTGCACAATCAAAGATGCAATCACCACTGATGAGCGATGTCGAAAGTGATACTTCGCTTCAGAATGTTTATTCAAATTTACAAAAGGGTACATTTGATGTCATTGTATATGATAATGCAGGTAAAGAGGTTGCAAAAAAAACAATTACCGTAGAGAGTGCAACAACAATGGGTGATGATACTTTTTCGAAGAGTATTATCACCCAAATCAATACAAGTACAGATGATAACACTGATAATAACTCGTTAAATGATGTGGACGATTATTTTGTAGCAACTTTTTCAGACAATGGAGCTTTTAGCCTATCGCCTAAAAATGCTTTAAATGGATATAAAATAGCATTAGTAGATAATGGAACAAACTTCCCTGGTATTACAGGTATTAGTCAATTTCTTTCAGGTACGGATGCTGCTAATATTGAAGTTAATAGTGCATTTAAAAAAGATCCTTCATTGGTACAGGGGTACAGTGCTCCAGTCAGTGGAAATAACAAGGTCGCTAATAGTATGGTTCAAATGCAATATGATAGGCTCTCTTTTTATCAAAAAGATGGTCGCATTGCATCGGAAACTGTAAGTGGCTTTTACCAATATGTAACCACAACTATTGCAACTGATGGTGAAAAATCTATCTCAAGTTATGATACAAATAGTGCTCTTTATAACACAGTTAACAGTGAATTTCAATCTATCAGTGGCGTAAGTCAGGATGAAGAATTGGCTAATTTAATGAAATTTCAATCAGCTTATAGTGCCAATGCTAAGATTATTACTACCATAGACCAAATGCTCGATACACTTTTAGGTATCAAATCATAGTGAAAAAATTTCCGCGCATGAGCGCCATTATTTTGGTGCTCATTTTTTTAGTATGTTTTCTTTTGCCTTACATGTATAAACTTTCCGCTTATGATTTAAACCCTACGCAAATACTTTTACCTCCCTCTTTTGAGCATATATTAGGTACTGATAGACTCGGAAGAGATCTTTTTTCAAGAGTGATGCAAGGAGGACAAATCTCCTTAATTATCGGTATTTTAAGTTCTATCATTGCTAGTTTTATGGGATTGATGGTCGGTATAAGTGCGGGATTTTTTCAAAAAGGTACGGATAAAGTCATTATTGTGATGATTGATTTATTTTTGACATTTCCAACATTTTTTCTGCTTTTAGCATTGATTAGTTATATGAGTGCTTCTATATGGGTTTTAATTATTGTCATCTCGATTACGGGATGGATGGGTATGGCAAGAATGATTCGCTCCGAGAGTTTTGCTATTTCTAATGCTCCTTTTATCAAAATTCTTAAACTTTCGCATGTTGGGAATTTAAAAATTATTATAAAGTATTTTGCCCCTTTACTAGCTCCCATTTTCTTTATTAGTTTTACTTTTGGTGTGAGCGGCGCAATCCTTGCTGAGAGCGGACTAAGCTTTTTGGGCATTGGGATTACACCACCACAAATCAGTTGGGGTGTTATTTTGAGTGAAGGAAAAGAGGTCATTGATATCGCATGGTGGCTGAGCTTTTTCCCTGGTTTATTGATTTTTCTCGTTACCTTTTCTTTGATTCAAATCTCTGATTATCTTCAAGCAAAAAGTAACGAAAAAGATATTTTAAATGAAGCGTGAAGTACTCTATGCAATGCTTGAAGAAGAAGTTTTTAAACGAAATACGCAAGGTGAAATCTCAGAGTACAAACCAGACCCCCTTTTAATAGCATCAAAGTATCAAGATGAATACATAGCACTTATCTGTGCGCTTTTTGCCTATGGAGATGTAAGGGCTATCGTTAATTTTTTAGGTAGTTTGGATTTTTCACTTTTAGGTCAAGATGAGTATATTGTCAAAGAAAAATTAGCAAAGCACTATTATCGTTTTCAAAATGCAAACGATATTGGGGAGCTTTTTATTACCCTTGGGAGAATGAAAAATCAAGCATCTTTGGAAAGTATTTTTTTACAAGGTTATACGCAAAAATCATCCGTCATGGATGGTCTTAGTGTCATAATATCTTCGTTGTATGATATTAATTCGTATAGGTCAAGAGGGTATCAGTTTCTCCTCGGTAAAATACCCACAAATAAATCCGCATCGCCTTACAAACGATTTCATATGTTTTTAAGATGGATGGTTAGAGATGACCATTTAGATCTTGGGTTGTG
>JAQWCT010000134.1 GCA_028705785.1 Sulfurospirillaceae bacterium
TTTTTAAATGCCCTACGGGTGAAAGGCTTTTGCCTCATCTTCGTCGTTAAATTTATTCAACTTACAATAAGTAAGTTTTCATAAATTTGCCTAGAAGCTAAAGCAAAAGCCTTTCATCAAAAGGTGTCATTAATTATGGTTAAATACTTACATGTAAAGGCATTTATGAGTTCTCTTAAAAGTATCGAAGACATTATCCTCCAACATTCCACAAGGGGCATGGACAAAATCCAAAAGCATTATCCGCAAGAACACACTAAAAATTCTGTTGAAGCTTTTTTAAAACTCCCAAAAGGCGTTGTTTTTATTTACACTGGTTTTTATGTCGCTGGTTTTGCTGAAACCGATGGACCTTTGGGGGCATATTTTATAGCTCGTTCTCTTGATGACTTAGGGTATGAGCCTATCATCATCACCGATGAATTTTGTGAAAACTACTTTCATGACTTTAAAACGATTTACATTCCTCTTTCGGGACTTGAAAAAGAAGAATACCACGCTATCTTAGAAAAATACCAACCCATCTGCCATCTCTCTATCGAGCGATGTGGACAAAATAAAGAGGGTTTATACCTCAACTCACGAGGCGTGAACATCAAAGAATTTACTGCCCCAGTGGATGAGCTTTTTAAACTCGGAAACCAAAGTGCGATGAGCATTGGCATCGGAGATGGTGGCAATGAAGTAGGCATGGGAAGTTTTGCAGAAGTTTTGTCCAATAAAGAAGATTTCTTAGATTATTGTGTCATCCCTAGTGACTATCCCATCATCGCTTCGGTGTCAAACTGGGGTGGATATGGTTTTATCGCTGAACTTGAAAAATCTTTACATGTAGAGCTTTTACCCTCTTTTGAAGAAGTCGATAGTTACCTTAGTTTTATCGTAGCCAAAGGCAGTGTCGATGGCATCAAACGCGAATCCGTCAAATCGGTTGATGGCAAAGAGTGGTCAATAGAAAAAGAGATTTTGAACGCCTTGCAAGATTATATCAAAGGATAAAAAATGAGAGTGATTTGTCCCCACTGTTTGAGTACCAACAATGTTCCTAAACTTGAAGTCTATAAAAAAGCCAACTGTGGCAAATGCAAAGAGTCCCTTTTAGACCCTCACCCCATCGCGCTGAGCAGTGATAACATAGATGCTATATTGGAGAGCACCGAAGTTCCCATCATCGTTGACTTTTGGGCGCCTTGGTGTGGCCCATGCAAGATGTTTGCACCCGTTTTTGAACAAGCCGCACGAGCTTATCCTCTAAGAGCACTCTTTGCCAAAGTCGACACTGAAGCCGAGCAATTTTTAGCTTCTCGTTTTAAAATTCGCTCCATTCCTACGCTGATTGTTTTTAAAGAGGGAAAAGAAATTGAGCGTGTATCTGGGGCACTCAGTGATGAAGACTTAGATGTGTTTGTGGAGAGGTTTTTGTAAAGCTATCATAAAATCAAAGGGAAACAACTATGGATTGGAAAACTTTTATTGCACAAATTATTAATACATTAGCGTGGCCAGTGGTAGTAGTTTTCATAATACTTCAATTGAAAGATAAGTTAACTGAATTAATACCGCGACTCAAAAGAATAAAATATAAAGAGACAGAAATAGAGTTCATGATAGAAAAATTAACAACTCAAGAAATGAAAATCATTCAATATAAATCTGAAAATATCAAAAGATATCAAGCTACTCTTGATGCTCTAGTTAATATTTCTTTTCGTTCTGCGTTAATTGAAGCATATAGACTTCTTGAAGTTTCTACTTCCAAAGCAATTTTAAAGGCTTTTCCGCAACAAGATAGTATAACTTTAAGGAAACCTTTGCAACTTGAAATATTACTTAAATATAAAATTATTACTGATGAAGAATATACTCAATTTACAGATTTGCGAGCAATAAGAAATTTTGCTGTACATAAAGAGGATTTCAATGTAAAGAAAGAAGCTCTACTTGCATATATTAATACTTCACTCTCAATTCTTGATAAACTTGAAACATATTCTAGTTCTTAAAAAATATTATCTTTCATTCTGAAATATTTTCAACCCACTTTCCCCCACTTTGCTACCATAACTTCACAAATCAAAACTGAGGTGTATGATGGTTCTTGGCAAGTGTCCATATTGCGGTGGTGCGGTGGTGTCTCAAAAGCTTACCGTTCAGGGTCAAAAGGTTAATCTTTACAGTTGTGAACATGCGAAAAAGGAGCGCGATATCAACGATGATTATGTTTTTAGCGCAGATGCCTCGTGTCGTTTTCGGGTTTACTCTAACACTTTTTTGCGCTGGAACAAACGAAGTTTGAGCGAATATGAGATGAAACAACTTTTGAAAGAGGGGCAAATTGCGGTGCGCTTGCATGGGCGAAAAGGCACAGGGGAGTATTTTAAGTACATCATTCCTGACCCCGAATACGGCGTGAGTATTTTATGGGACAGCGAGGTTGCTTAGTCTTTACATGTAAAGCTTTTAGAAAATGATTTTGGGTGAGGGCATATCGATAAAATAGCCTTGAGAATAGTCGATGCCGAGTTGTTTTACAGTCGAGAGTACCGTGCTTGAGTGAACAAACTCAGCCACCGTTTTGATGCCCATTTTTTTAGAAAAGGCGACGATAGTTTCAACAACAATCTGCGCATTGACATCTTTGTCGATGTCTTTAATGAGGCTGCCATCGATTTTGATAAAATCGGGATTGAGCTTGATGATATAAGAAAAGTTAGAAAAACCGCTACCAAAGTCATCAATCGCCACTTTGGCACCATAGCGTTTGATTTCATTAAAAAATTGCACGACCTTTTCAAAGTCATTGACCTTTTCAGACTCTAAAAGCTCAAATGTCAAGCGTGATCCCATACGAGAATCTTTGAGTTTTTGAATAATAAAAGTATACATTTCATCGTTGATAATGTCTTCAAACGAAAGGTTAATACTAAAGTCAAAAGGGTGCATTTCGAAAACTTCAAATGTTTTTTGAATAATCGTCTTCGTGATACGGTCATAGACTTTTATCATCTTGGATATAGGAATAAAATTGTGGGGAGAATGGATAACACCCTCTTCATCAATCAAACGAGAAAGTGATTCAAACTTTACGATTTTATTGGTTTCATTGTCTATAATGGGTTGAAAATAAGGCACAATACCAGAGTTATGAACGATGGCTTTACGCACTTTCGTGGCATATTTGAGATTGCTTTCGTACTCTTGTGAAAAATTCATCGTATCTTCAAATATCCAAAATTTCAATTGTTCTTTTTTGGCATATTTTAAAGCCATACTGACTTTAGAAAAGATGTCATCGTACTCAAAGCTTGCACTAGAAGCCAATGTACAATCAATATAAATCTCCGTATTTGCATAGGCATACTGAAGATGACTAAGCGTCAAAGTAAGTGACTCTAGATACTCTTTAAGTGCATAAAAATGCATTTTTCCTTTACACAAAAGGGCAAATTCATCTCCTGCTATTCGGTAAATATCTGCATTTTTAACGGAACTTTTGAGTGTTTTCGCAAATGACTCAAGGATAAAATCACCTACAACAAATCCATAAAAATCATTCAAAAGTTTAAAATTATCGATGTTTACAACAATGAGGGTAAAATGGTTGGACTCTTCAAGTGTAGCGCGCAGTTTATAAAGATTGGGAAGTCCACTTAAAGCATCTGTATAAAATTGTTCAACAAGGCTCTCTCTGGCTTCTTCTAGCTCATTGGATAACCATTCAATTTTATTTGCAAACAACTTCTCTTTGTTCACACGCTTCTCCTGACTAAAGGTTAGAGGATGATTGTATCAAAATTTCGATAAATACTGTTTTTTCAGCTTTGCTGATTACCTGTCTTTACCTAAATTTTCATGGAGCTTTTTTGCTTGTGCCTTTAAAGCTTCATTTTTAGCATTAATTTTTTCTATATTTTTTTTTCTTGCTTCTTGTTCTCTTTGTTCACAAATTCTATATTCTTCTCTTGTTGTTGCTTGCTGAATGCATTTTTCGGCTTCTTGTAAAATGGCTATTCGTTGTTGATGTGATGCTGATTCGATAATTTTTTGATTGGAAAGAAGTTCTTGTCTCTCTTTTTGATAGAGCATTTGCTTATTTTGAATATCCTCTTGAAAATCAGCAAATACTATTGTACTAACGCATACATGTATAATTAGTACTGAAAATTTGCTTGAAATTTTCATGGAATCCCATCTCCTCATCATTAAATCTCTCTAAAAGTATAACACAAATAGATGATAATAGGCACTTGTCCTTATTGGGAAGAGGAAGTCGTTGTAGCTTAATTTATTTGAGGTTTTTAATCAAGATATTGATGTATTTCATGTCTAGTTTATTTTTATATTCATCTCGGAGAAGACTTGAAGCATTAAAAGTGCTATACGCCCCTCGATAAGGTTTTTGCGTAATGAGTGCATCAAAAACATCGCAGACGGCAAGTATCATACCAAATTGACCTATGCGTTTTCCAACCAAAGCGTGAGGATAACCGCTTCCATCAAGTCTTTCATGGTGTTCTTTGATGGCATTGAGTATGATTCTATCTTTAAGCCCACTTCTTTTTGCAAACTTTACACTTGCTACTACATGTGCTTGTATCGCTTTAAACTCTGCTTGCGTTAAAAAATCTGGTTTATCAAGTAAACTCTCATCCAAATCACACTTACCTACATCATGGATGATTGCAGCAAGTGATACATTTTGTTGGTCGCTTATATCAAGTTTGATTTTATTGGCGATGATAGCCGTAAAAAATGAAACTTTTACCAAATGTGCCGCCAAAGAATACACTTCATCTAAAAAACCATTGAAGTCTGAAAGTGTAATATCTTCTTGATTCATAATATCAACCAAGCTTTCGACCAAACTTTTTAATGCTTCAAGAGGAATGACCTTTTCCTCTTTTTTTAAAATCCAAGCATTTAATAAATTTTTGCCGCTTTCATAAATGATTTTCAATTTTTCGCTCGTATCAGCTTGTGAAGAAAGTATTTGCTTGATGTCATTGCAGTGTGCTATCTCATCATCAAAGTTGAGATTTTTTAATTTTTCAAGGGCATCATCACTGGCATTATGGTGTTGAAGACTGTACTCTTTATACTTTGTATAACTTTTATTTTCGACATAAATTTGTAAATTATGGTTGGTTATTTTTTTGTAAATTTTTTCATCTAAAAGCGTACCCTTTTCAATCAAAATCACAAAGCCATTGAATCTCTTGATATAACAATCAAAATCTATGGTCGTGCCTAATTTAAAAACATTTTGATTGATAGGCGTAAACCCATGGTTGAGGAATATTTTTATTACTTTTGCCAACAAAACACCTTTTAAACTCTTAAAATGTCATTGTATAGTATGTATACAAAAAGTTTACTTTTGATGAAAAGTCTTTACATGTAAGAAGTTTAAGTCGATGATGGTGTTATTTTTCTTTTGTTCATTTCTTGCATGAGTTGGAGTTTATACGAAGCAACTTGAGTGTCAAAATAGTCACTGGCTGAGAGAAAATCCAAACTGTTAATACCATATTGTGTCATGGCACCTAACATTTCCGGTGAGGCTAGTTGCGTTAGGCTATCTTGAGCGATAATCTTGGTCAACCAGTCATTATCCTCTTCATTCGCCTTGCTAGAGTCATAATGCAATAAAAAATCCTCAAAGCTCCCCTCGCCTTTTTTCACAGAGTTATACATCGCATAACCCACAGCCGCCATCGGATCTACTTCAAATAATCTACTGTCCATAACAAACTCCTTACCACAACAGAAGCAAAAACTGGTCCTCTAAACAATCATTTACCTTGATTATGACAAAGCATCTTGTGCCATACCTTTTATTTGAAGTAGCCTTTACATGTAAAGCTAATTTGCCACAGACATTGTCCATTGCATTATTGCCTCTACTGAAGCCGATGGGGCACCTGTATGATTTGCGGAGGGTTCATACAGCTTTGTTTTTGGATTTTTCGGTAGAGCATCAAACATCATTTGTTTCACTTTCAACAACCCCGAATAATCATTGGTTGGAACAATAAATAAAACAGGGATATTAGAATCTATCTTTTTGATAGCTTTTTCTTGATTCATAGCACCATCTGGATCAAACCAACTTAGATAAATACTTGGCGTTGTCTTAATAGCATACTTTCCTTTGGAACCCTCAAAGTCAAACAAAGTTGTTTTTTCATTTCCATTCCCTTGTTCAATGAGTTTTCGAGCATCGGCGATAACTCCTCCAAGCTTTTCTCTAAAAGTTATATTTCCAACATTACCACCAGGTGCAATCGCGATAATGCCATCACTCATCACATGACTCCCCGCAGATAAAGCAAATAAGCCTCCTTGACTATGCCCTGCGACAAACAGCTTTTGAGCACCTTTACTTTTTAGCCCGTTTAACGCTGATTCTAATTCTTTATAAGCAGTTTCAACATCCACATTATAATCACGATGTTTTGACCATGGCATTTCGATATTGGCTACTAAGTAGCCTTTGGCTTCAAGTGAAGTTGCTAGTTCTAATACATGTATAGTTGGCATTCCACCTTTCCCATGCATCACTACTATGCCTATTTTTGAAGGTACAATTTGTTCTGCCGATAGATTTGGTATTGCCAAAATCAGCACCATTAAGAAAGAAAAAATGTACTTCATGTGAATCATCCTTTTATGATAGTTACACATTGTGCGCTAGTCGCCTCAACCAATGCTTTAGGCGAAAGGTGCAATTGCACACCCCTAAGTCCTGCACTCACAAACACTTTTTCATGCTCCAAAATAGAACTATCCATAAAAGTAGCATAATGCTTTTTCATCGCCAAAGGCGAACAACCACCACGCATATAACCTGTAAGTCCGAGCAACTCTTTGACCGCTACAAGTTCACATCGTTTGACTTTTGCTTCACGAGCAAGTGCTTTGAGGTCTATCTCACTTGCCGCAGGAATACATGCCACAAGAAGATGACCTGATTCATCTCTTGCCACCAATGTTTTAAAAACAACATCAGGTTCAACACCTAGCATTTTTGCGGCATGTACTGCGCTCAAATCTTCTTCATCAACCATATAAGAAGCAAGTTCATAATCAATTTTGAGTCCATCAAGCAATCGTGCCGCATTTGTTTTTTTGATACTCATCATTTACTCCAAAAGGCATATTCTTAAGCAATTATACTCAAACCAAAGCCACAACTGGCTAAAATGCACTAAATGCTTTAAGGAATTTACCATGCCATTTTCGACTTTTGGATTATCATCAAACATCCAACGCGCTTTAGCCAAAAATGATTTTTTAACACCTACTCCCATTCAAGAAAAAGTGATTCCTTTGGTCTTAGAACACCATGATATTATGGCAAAAGCACAAACAGGAAGTGGCAAAAGTGCGAGTTTTGTGTTACCTATTTTAGAACTATGGTCACAAAATATTGGAGAGGGAAAACCTAAAATAAAAGCTTTAGTTCTTACACCTACGAGAGAGTTAACTGTTCAAGTGGCACAAACTTTTGAAACTTTTAGTGC
>JAQWCT010000135.1 GCA_028705785.1 Sulfurospirillaceae bacterium
TTTTTGTGCAATTTGTACGATTTTTTCAAGATTTGGGATAGCAATTTGTGGGTTTGAAAGCGTCTCAAAAAAGATGGCTTTTGTTTTATCATCAATAAGTGCTTCCAAATCATCAGCATTATCGCTATCAAAAACTTTGGCAGTGATACCAAAGCGTTTAATGGTGTGGGTAAGAAGCGTCGTTGCTCCACCATAAATCTTTTGAGCCACGATGATATTATCGCCTGCTTCTGCAAGGTTTGCAATTGCATAAAAGATAGCTGACTGTCCGCTTGCTGTCGCAATGCCTGCTTCACCATTTTCAAGTGCGGCGATGCGAGCTTCCAAAACATCCGTAGTAGGGTTGTTTAATCTTGTATAAATAGGTCCTAACTCTCTGAGCGCAAAACGATCAGCCGCATGATCTGCTGTTTCAAAATCATAAGCCGTTGTTTGATAGATAGGAACTGACATTGTTCCAAAATTTTGCTTATCGTATCCGTGATGAAGAGCTAAAGTTTCTTGTGTCATTTTTATTCCTTTTTTGGTTTGTTGATGAAAGTATAGAACAATTTTATTTTAATGTCAAGTAATTTAATAAAATAACTTGACATTAAAATACTCAACATTAATTTTTAAGAAGAGAGGAGGGCAAAAAGTATCTTCTATAATGTTTACATGTAAGTGTTTTAAAATGAACAATAATATTTTTAACAAAAGATACTAACAAGATATTTTATAGTGATTATTATACATATAATTATATGTATGTATCGTATTTTAGGGATATAATTGCCACTTATTTTGAAGTTTTAAAGTACTAAACTAACGCTTTGTTAGTGATTGATTTTTAAAATTTTTACCTCAAAAGAATGATTTTATATTAAAAAAGATACAATAAATTTCTGTATAAAAACGAGGAGAAATAATGTTATATGAAGATGAAGATGATTTTTTTATGGGGAGTCCTAAGAGTAAATTCTTTGATATTATCTTCAATGCTAATAAAGATTTGGTTAAAGAGAAACTTTTAGATATCGTAGATCGTTATAATGCTATGGAAATTTTATTGGAACAAAACCTTCAAAAAGAGATTGAGGAGATAGATATTTTAGTTAAAACGACTATTTATGAACAAGCTGATGAGATATTAAAACGCAATAATGATTTTTTTATTGGTACTGTGGGAAATATATTAACGCAAAATGAGTAAAATAATCGCAGGGATTTGTTTAGCTTCTTTTTTGGCTAGCACGCTTTTAGGCGAGGGGCTTTTTCAATACCAACATCAGTTTATTCTTAAAAAAGATGAAATAGGTAGTATCTTTATTAACCGTAAAGAGGTGCGAAAAAAGGCAACGAAAGATAATCCTAACAATGAGTATCTTTTGCGTTTTCGTTGGACGCTTTTTGCCAATAATTCATTGATTGTATTAGTCAACTATCGCGGTCATCCTACACAGTATGTTTTAGAAAAAAAAGATCCGCTTGAGAGTATTCTCATCCCTCTTTTACCTGATGGAGAAGATATTGTTAATAGTCAAGTTTATGTAAAAATAGTTTTCAATGACTTCAATCAAAGCAATAAAGAGGCGGTTTTTGATATATTTATCAAAGATGTAAATGAGCGTATTTTGGTTGAGTTTAAACCCATTAAAAAGTAAGGACGACGCGTGTTAGAAAAAGTTGAAAGTTTGATGTTGGCTCAAGTTGCTTCACTTGAGAGTGCTAGAAGTGTGGAATTATTCCATAAAGTTCCCAAAGGGAAACGACTTCGTGCAAAATTGATTCTTAAAATCGCAGGGGCAAGTGCGGATGCTTTAAAGCTAGCCTCCATTGTAGAACTTATCCATGCGGCAAGTTTGTTGCATGATGATGTGATTGATGATGCCAATACGAGGCGAGGGCAAAGCTCTATCAATGCGGAGTTTGGTGATAAAACTGCCATTATGTTAGGCGATATCCTTTACTCCAAAGGGTTTAGTGAACTCACACTTTTACCAAAAGAAGTAGCTTATAGTGTTTCCAATGCGGTTGCTCTTTTATCAGTGGGTGAGCTTTTAGATGTTGAACTCTCGGCTACTTTTAATGACAATAAAGAAAGCTATTTTGATATGATTTATAAAAAAACAGCCTCATTAATCGAAGCATCTGCCAAAAGTGCTGCTTTGCTTGTGGGAAAAAATAGCGATATTTACGCTTTGTATGGCAAAAATCTAGGACTTGCTTTTCAAATTATCGACGATGTACTTGACATCACTCAATCAAGTGAAATACTGGGTAAACCCTCTTTGAATGATTTTAAAGAAGGAAAAACAACGCTTCCTTATCTTTACATGTATGAAAAACTCTCGCTACATGACCAACAAATCTTACTCTCTTTATTTCAAAAAACTTTAAATGAAAACGAAGAAGCATGGATTAAAGAGAAAATGAATGAAACCAATGCTATAAATCTCTCCATTAATGACGCGAGAAGGCTTGGTTTTGAAGCATTAGAAGCCATTAAAGACGAAGAAGATGTGGGGCTAGCCTCCATTATTAAAGAGATGATCGAAAGGAATTTTTGATGCACTACCTCACGGTAAGTTTTACACACAAGAATACAGATATATGCGTTAGAGAAAAACTCTCCTTTAATTCAGAAGAGAAAAGTAGAAATTTTATGGACAAGCTTAAGGCTTGTGACAAAATGAACGAAGTCATTTTACTGTCTACCTGTAATCGTGTAGAAATCGTTGCAAGTGTTAGTCATTGTAGTGCTTCTTTAGACTATATTTTTGAGCTTTTAAGTTATGTTTCGGATGTTTCAAAAGAAGAACTTGAAGGTCGAGCCGATATTTATGAAGACAATGGCGCTATTCATCATCTTTTTTCAGTTTGTGCATCCTTAGATAGTCTGGTCATCGGGGAAACTCAAATTGCTGGACAGTTGAAAAATGCTTTTCAATTTGCTTTTGAAAATGGTTATTGTGGACAAAAATTGGGTCGTGCAATGCATCATGCCTTTAGATGTGCTGCCGAAGTAAGAGGGCGAACCGATATCTCTAAAAGCCCTGTTTCAGTCTCTAGTGTAGCGGTGAGTAAAGCTAAAGACTTACTTGGCAATCTTGGTGGTCTTACTGCACTCGTTGTAGGAGCTGGAGAGATGAGTCAGCTTGCAGCTAAACACCTTATCTCTAGTGGCGTTAATATCATCATTATTAATCGCAATCTCGAACATGCACAAGCCTTAGCTACAGAGTTAGGTGAACTTGCTACGGTGGCACCTTACGCAAAACTGACCGAATATATTAACCGTTATCGTCTGGTTTTTACAGCCACAGGCGCACCACACAGCGTGATTACCGATGATATGGTTGAAGAGCGAGAGTTTTCGCGTTATTGGTTTGATATTGCAGTACCACGCGACATCGATGTCAAAGGACACGAAAACCTACATATATATGCCGTTGATGATCTTGAAGAAATTGTAAATAAAAATATGTCCTTGCGCGAAGAGCAAGCAAAAATTGCTTATGCTATTATCGGTCGCTCGACAATGGAATTTTTCAAGTGGCTTCAAACAATGTGTGTCGACCCTATCATCAAAGAAATCAGAGACCAAGCCAAATGCTGTTCCATGCAAGAGTTGGAAAAAGCGGTTAAAAAAGGCTATATCCCTGAAGAACTCCAAGAACAAGTCGCCAAAGTTTTACATCATGCGTTTAATTCATTTTTACACTCACCTACTAAAAACCTTAAAGATGTAGCTGAAAAGGCAGAAGCGGATACTGTTGTTCAAGCGGTACAATACATTTTCGACATCAACGAAGACCAAACTAAACGAATGAATTTATATAAATGTGAATACCAAATGGGAGGAATGAAATAATGAAGTTTTCAAAACTATATGCACCAACAACGAAGGATGCACCTAAAGATGCAACCCTTCCCAGTCATCAATTTTTGGTGCGTGGTGGTTTTATCTCGCAAGTAGGAAGCGGACTTTATAACTTTTTGCCGATGGGGAAAATCGTATTTGATAAGATAAAAGCAGTCGTCAAAGAAGAGATGGATAAAACTGGCGCGCAAGAGATACAAATGGGCGTGGTGACACCTGCGGAACTTTGGAAACAAAGTGGACGATACAGTGTATTTGGTAAAGAGTTGTGCAGACTGAAAGATAGAAAAGACAATGAATTTGTACTAGGACCAACCCATGAAGAGGTGGTTGTCGATATCGTTCGCAATCGCATCAATAGTTACAAACAACTTCCCCTTCATCTCTATCAAATTACGACCAAATTTCGTGATGAAGCAAGACCGCGATTTGGTTTGCTGCGTGGACGCGAGTTTACGATGAAAGATGGTTATAGTTTCCATGAAGATGAAGCGTGTATGAAAAAAGAGTTTGCGCTGATGGAAGAGACTTACACCAAAATCTTTACACGCTTAGGGCTTGATTTTAGAGCCGTGGACGCTGATAGTGGCGCAATTGGTGGTAGTGGTAGTAAAGAGTTTATGGTTTTGGCTCAAAATGGTGAAGATGACATCGTGGTATGTTCATCTTGTCATTATGCAGCCAATATCGAAGCGGCAAAACGCGCGCCAAAAATGTCAAGTATCGAAGCGCCACAAGCTGACTTGGCAAAGTTTAAGACCCCTGATATGAAAACGATTGATGATGTCTGTAACTTCTTACATGTAGACTCTTTTTATAGCATTAAAGCGGTGGTTAAAAAAGCGGTTTATATTGACAAAGAAGAGATTGTGGTCTTTTTTGTGCGAGGTTGTGATGAATTGCAAGAGGTTAAAGCACTTAATGCGTGTGGTGCGATAGATTTAGTAGATGCAGAGCTTGAAGAGATTGAAAAAGTAGGACTCAAAGCAGGTTTTATCGGACCACTGGGTTTAGAATGTGTAAAATTTTACATAGATTTTGAACTTAAAGAAGCTAAAAACCTGGTTTGTGGTGCAAATGAAGTGGATTACCACTGGGTAGGCGTTTCCATGTTTAACTTCAAAGAGGAGCGTTATGCTGATCTGTGTGAGGTAAAAGCAGGCGATAGCTGTGCATGTTGTGGAAAAGAGCTTTATATCACCAAAGGCATTGAAGTAGGGCATATCTTCCAACTAGGTCAAAAGTATGCCAAAGCCATGGGTGCAACTTTTCTGGATAAAAATGGCAAAGCACAACCTTTTTATATGGGTTGTTATGGTGTTGGTGTCAGTAGACTTGTCGCGGTAATGATCGAGGCGAGTCATGATGAGCAAGGATGTATTTGGAACAAGCAAACGGCACCTTATTTACTTGATATTATCATCTCCAATACCAAAGATGATGCGCAAAAAGCGTATGCGGAAAGTATTTATGCAACACTCAAAAGCGAAAAATATGAAATTTTACTCGATGATAGAGCTGAGCGATTTGGCTTTAAAATCAAAGATTATGAACTTCTTGGATTTCCTTATGCTTTGATAGTAGGAAAAGAGCTAGAAGAGGGCTTTGTTGAAATTGTCGAGCGTAAAACATTGGAAAAAATTGTGGTTAAAAAAGAAGAAGCATTAACTAAACTAAGGGAACTTTTGGCGTGAGATATTTTATAGTTTATCTCTTTTTAGAGGTGATGATAAGTACGAATATAGCCTCAGCCATTGGCGGTTTTGCGACCTTCATTGAAATTATTCTCTCTGCGGTATTGGGGTTTGTCCTTATCGCCAATTTTAGAGTGACCTTTGTGCAAAGTTTACAAGCCTTGTCCAATCGAACGATAACCATGGAAGAATTTCAAAAGCTCAATGCTTGGACTATTTTAGGCGCTATTTTACTTATTCTGCCAGGTTTTTTAACAGACATTATTGGTATCTTGTTGCAATTTAGTTTTTTTGCTTCATTATTTGCTGCTAAAGTCTTACATGTAAAGCATTTTTCACCAGAAACAAATTTTAAAAAAGGAAGAGAAGATGAGATCATTGATGTTGAAATTATTGACGATAACAATCGCCTTAAGTAGTCTGCTATTTGCCGCAGATACTGTCGTAGATACCGATAAAAAAGTAGTGAGTTTTTTAGAAAAAGCCATTGCGCCTAACGAGAATTATAAGTTTGAAAAGATTACGATTTTAAAGAAAGATGATCTCAAAGATGCTGCAGGTTGGAAAGTTTATTTTGTACGCATTGATCTTACTTTGATTAAACAAGAGGGCAAAAAAGTCTCTGTTAATGACATCGTATTTACTAATGGTAAGATCTTGAGTAAAGATTTTGTAGATGTTAACAATGGAAAAAGTATCAAAAGTAGCCTCTCTTTAGATATTACAGCAACTGCCTATAACAAAGAACATCTTTTAGCGGGCAATTTTAATGCGCCTAATAAACTGGTTGTTTTTAGTGATCCGCTCTGTCCATTTTGTATGGATTTTGTGCCAGAAGTCATTGCTGATGTACAAAAAAATCCAGAAACTTTTGCTCTTTTTTATTACCATTTTCCTCTCACCATCCATCCAGCTGCGCCTACACTTATCAAAGCAATGCTTGTAGCAGAAGCAAAGGGTGAAAAAGATGTTATAAAAAAAGTGTATGAGGAAGTTTTTGATTTTAAAACGACTGATGAACAATTCATATTGGATGCTTTTAATAAAGCGTTAAAAACAAATCTTACTGTCGAAGAGATTAATAAAGAGCCTATTTTACAAAAACTCAAATTTGACCATGAATATGCGACCAATTTGATGATTAATGGAACACCCACTATTTATCTTAATGGAAAAAAAGACGAGACAAAAACAGGTTATCGAAAATTGATTAAAGAGAAAAAATGAAAAAACTGATTATTGCAACTAGAGGTAGTAAACTCGCACTTTGGCAGTCTGAATATGTCAAAGCATGTTTGATGCAAGCTCACCCAGATTTGGAGGTAGAACTCTCCATTATGATGACCAAAGGGGATAAAATCCTTGATACCGCTTTAGCTAAGATAGGTGGAAAAGGGCTTTTTACGAAAGAGTTAGAAGAAGCCATGCTTAGGGGTGAAGCACATATTGCTGTACATAGCCTTAAAGATGTTCCTATGGAGTTTCCAGAGGGCTTAAAGCTTAGTGTTATTACTAAGCGAGAAGATGTTAGAGATGCGATGCTCAGTGAGAAATATGCTTCACTAGAAGCACTTCCACAAGGTGCAGTAGTAGGCACAACGAGTTTGCGCAGACGAATGCAGTTACTCAAATACAGACCTGACTTCATCATCAAAAATCTTCGTGGAAATGTCAATACACGCATCCGAAAACTTAAAGATGGTGAATTTGATGCCATTATCTTAGCCAGTGCGGGAATTAATAGGTTAGATTTGAGCAGTGAAGTGACTTATTTTACACCCATTAGTAAAGAGATTATGATTCCTTCCTCTGGTCAAGCAGCTCTTGGTATCGAAATAGTGGATAACGAAGAGATAGAACGCATTGTTAGTG
>JAQWCT010000136.1 GCA_028705785.1 Sulfurospirillaceae bacterium
GCTGTACATAAAGGTGCGATATGCCAAAAAGCACTTACGCTTAGTTTGTCAAAAAGTGTTGTGGGAAACGCTAAGCAAAGATTGAAAAAGAGAGGGAAAAGGAGCAACACAAAAAGTTTGCTTTTGTTAAAATAAACACTCAACGCAATCCCAATCATTAAAAATACAAAAGTACTTTGCCATAAAAAATAGTACAAAAATGTAGCAATAAAACCCGTTTTAAATGCAATTAATGCCAAAAGGATGGCGCTAAAGCTAAGCATTTGAAAAGAGTAAAAATAATATTTTAAGGGATGCATGTTGTTCCTGTTTTTTTGCGATTATAGCAAATTAAACTCGTACTCCCATAAATCGGCCATTAAAATATTTTCAAGATGTGGTTTTCCCAAAAGCAGTTTGATGACTTCTGCACTTTGAATGGACGCAGCAAAACAAACGGTAAAAGCAGGATTGCCAGAGGTCTTTTCAGCTCCATCGCCTTCTTGTTTATAGAGATTTTCTAAGGTGTTACAGGTTGCAAATTGAGCATAATAACCAGCAATAGCGCCATGTACGAAAGAAATATTTTTCTCTTTGCACAAAGAAGCGATGGCAGATTTGAGCGTTGGGTTATCAAGTGCATCAACAACAACATCAACTTCTTCAAGCAAAGATTGGTGTTTTTCAAAGGTAAAAAATTCAGGCATACTCTTTACATGTAAAGCAGGATTAATGGCTTCAAGTCCATTTCTGAGGACTTCTGCTTTGTGAAGGCCGAGTGCTTTGATGGTAGAAAAATTTTGACGATTGAGATTATGTTCTTCAAAAACATCTCCATCCATTAAGATAAGATTTCCTACCCCGATGCGGCATAACATCTCGGATATAAATCCGCCTAATCCTCCACAGCCAAGGACAAGGACAGTTGATTTGAAAAGCGTATGTTGTTCGCTTTGGGAAATTGTTTTTTGATTTCGTTTGTAGCGTAGGGGCGTGAGGTTGTTTTCTAGTGCCATTTGTTCTACTTCACGGAAGTTACATGTAAAGATTTCCATGGCTTTAAAGTGGTCTTTGAGCGATAAAAAACCGTTGTTAGAAGTGTCGTTTAAATAGCTTAAAAGTTCCATTTTTACTCCTGAAAAGTGTATAATTTTTAAAAGGATTTGATATGCACATTATACTCAATGCTTTCTCTTTTTTAAGAGAAAAACTCACCCAAAACGGTTTTTCTTACCTCAATGCTTCTTTGGAAATCAAAGAAGGTATGCGTGTCATGGATGTTATTGATTTTATGGGTTTGGATGAAAGTTTGGTAGAAGCAGTTTTTGTGAACCATCTGGTTGTTCCTAAAGAGACAAAACTTCAAGATGGCGATAGAATAGCCCTTGTTCCTCCTGGCACACCTGGGTCATATCGGTTGATGTTGGGAATGAAAGAATCATCTCCTAGCCAACTTGCCTAACCCAGTTTTTGGGTTAAAATTTAGCAATATTCTTTACATGTAAGGATGTTTCGTAATCGCTTAGTATGGTTTAACAATTTTTTAGTGTAAATTATGTAGAATTTGTGATAAATTTGTGATAAATTTATGCTATGGAATACTAAATAAAAGGTTGCGACGCACAAATGTTAGAAATGTCCCAAACTCAGCAGAAGCTTCTTTTTAATGCTATTGTTCAAAAAATCCCTGATTTCCCTTTTATGAAGTGCTATGCTAACAAAACATCTATGGCATGTGCACTACCTATGGTTTTAGATAATCTTAACGAGGCTATTTTTCTTATGTACCAGGGAAATCCTTCTTTTTTATATGTCAATGAAACGGCGACAAAAATGTTAGGATATTCAAGGGAAGAATTTATCAATGGTATGGGTATTTTTGACATAGATCCTAGTTGGACACCCGAAGTTACTCAAAGATTTCTTATCAAAAGCAAAGATGAAAAAATGATTCGTTTTACGACCCGTCATAAAACTAAAGAAGGCCATAATATCCCTATCGATATTACAGTTAATCGTTTTTATTTTGAGGGGAAATCTTATCATTTGGCAGTGTGTAGGGAAATCGTTGATAGAAAAAGCTTCGTAGAGGAGATGTTTGGAAAGGAGACTTGTTTTAAGTTTAAAGATGTAGTTGATAACTCTCCTAATAATATTGCATGGTACGATGCGGAATGTAGAGTGGTGTATTTAAATAAGCAGATACAAAAATATTTTGATGTACCTATAGAAAGTTTGATTGGGAAAGAGGTCACTGTAGCTTCTTTTGGAGAAACTTATGCTGAGTATATCGAAAAATTGCGGTCTGTTATTAAAACGGGGATAGGCATAGAATATGACCAAACTTTTAGATTTAAGGATGAAGAGCATGTTCATCATATGCAAATTGTTCCTGAACTTGATAAATTAGGGAATGTTATTGGTATTATCGCGATAGGTCGAGATGTCAGTATGCAAAAAAAAGCAGAAAAAAAGATAGAGTTTTTAGCCTATCATGATCATCTCACAGAACTCCCCAATCGCATACGCACCAAATTAGAAGTTGAAAATGTCATCCATAAAGCACAAGATGATTCGATGCAAATGGCTATTTTATTTATAGATGTAGATGATTTTCAAACGGTAAATGACTCTTTTGGTCATGCTGTGGGCGATATGCTTTTAAAAAGTGTCGCATCAAGACTTCAAGACAATCTAAGAGACAACGACATGTTATCAAGGCATAGCGGTGATGAGTTTTTAATCATTTTGAACAATGTCCATTCTAATGATGTCATAGCTTCCATCTGTGAACGCATCGTAGAAAGTTTTCAAAAACCTTTAAATATTGGTACACATATCTTATCTTCATCCGTTTCCATTGGTATTTCTATTTATCCTATCGAGGGTGATGACTTTGATGCGCTTGTAAGAAAAGCGGATATTGCGATGCATAAAGCCAAGGAACTAGGTAAAAATATGTTTTGCTTTTTTGAATCTTCCATGAATGAAGAGACAATAGAGTGTTTTCATGCCCTCAATGATATGAAAAACGCTATTGCCAATCAAGAGTTTATTTTGCATTATCAACCGCAAATTGACATTAAAAATAAAAAAATTATGGGAGCTGAGGCTTTAATTCGGTGGATGCACCCCACACAAGGTTTGATTGCGCCATCAAAGTTTATACCGATTGCTGAGAATAGTGGTTTGATTATTAAAATTGGTGAATGGGTTATTAAAGAGGCATGTAAACAAGCGATGCTGTGGCATCAACAAGGGATTGAAATTGTTGTTGCTGTTAATATCTCAACGGTACAATTTAAAAGAGGCAACTTAGAAGAGATTGTCAAAGAAGCACTTGCAACTTCTGGGCTTTCGCCTGAGTTTTTTGAGCTTGAACTCACGGAATCTGCGATGATGTATGATACGGAAAAAATACGAACAACTATCCAAAATCTCAAAGCACTCGGCGTTAAACTCTCAATTGATGACTTTGGGACGGGATATTCATCACTTTCTTATCTTAAAAAGTTTGCCGTGGATAAACTTAAAATTGACCAATCGTTTATCAAAAATTTATTAGAGAACCAAGAGGACGCTGCCATTGTCAAAGCCGTCATACAAATGGCAAAAAGCCTTAATTTAAAAACGATAGCCGAAGGTGTCGAGGATGGTGAGACTTTGGATGCATTGCATGGGCATGGATGTGATGAGGTTCAAGGATTTCATTTTGCTAGACCCATGTCTATAGAAGCGTTTGAAGGATTTGCTTTGTATTTCAAACATAATATCCATTAAGTCTTACATGTAAGAGGGAAAATTAACCGCCACCTACTTTGGGGAAGAGGGCGACTTCGTCACCCTCTTGTAGAGTATAAGTAGGTTGGACATGCTTTCCTCTTACCATCAAAACGCCTAAAGGCGATGTGTTTTCAAGACATAATTCGTCTATCACCGTTTGTGCGGTGGCGCCTTTAGGATATTCTCTTTGTTCCACTTTAAAGCGACCTTCTCGGTATTGCGCAAAGAGTTTAACAATAATGTGCATTAAAAATTCCAGAACTCATCAATCTCTTCACCTGTGAAATCCCAAGTGACATTGTGTGGAGGGAGTATCTCGTACTTCATAAACTCTGGTAAGCGATCACTTGCACTGTTAAGTCCTGCTTTGATGTTAAATTCATGCTCAGTTCTCAGAATGGTTTTTCCAAGGTTCATGACATCATCAATAGTTAGGGCACAGCCAAATCGTGCATTAATCATATCAATGAGTGAAGGTAAACATTTGGCATCATCGAGTGCGGCAAACGCAACAAAGATACACATACCTGTACTATCCACAGCAGCGGTTGCTATCTGGAGATTGCGCGCGAGTTCTACTTGTCCCTCTTTTTTGAGTGGATCGACATGTCCACCACTGTTAAGAATGTTGGTTGCAACTGCGTAACCAGCCGTGTGATCGGCACCCATTGGTGTTGTAGCATAGGTAATACCTTGACCTTTAACCGCTCTTGGCTCATAAGCTGGAATACCTTGACCTTTAACCGTAGGCACTCTTACTAGTCCATATGTTTTTCCCAAAATATGGGTACCTGCGCCTATGATTCTTCCGAGTGGTGTTCCCATTGGGATATCATGAGAGAGTAATTCATACGCTTTTTGACCATCACCGTAAGCAAGAATGCCTGCATCAACAGCAAGTCCGAGCACAACAGAAGTTTCAATCGAATCGACGCCCAAGTCATCCATAAGACCATCCATCTTTGCGATCAGATCTAAATCTTGAATACCTAAATGTGCTCCAAGTGCCCAAATGGTTTCGTATTCAAAGCCAGATGTGAGGTATTTACCTTCTTTGTCGTTATAGACTTGTGAACATTGGATGACACAGCCTGCATGACAGCCATGCGTTGTTTTTCCACCTCTGGCTTTAATGTTTTCAGCCATCGTCTCACCACAGATGTTTTCAGCGTGCTCCCAGTTACCTTGTCTAAAGTTACGGGTTGGAAGACCACCTGCCTCGTTGAGGATGTTAACCAAAACATTCGTTCCAAATGCTGGTAAACCTTGTCCGCTGATAGGATTTTCTTGAAGCGCTTTAGTGAAGACTTTACTCGCTTCTTTGAATTTCTCAGGATCAGCAATCGTTACTTCTTTATAATCAGCCGCATCGACGGTGATACATTTAATTTTTTTAGAACCCATAACGGCACCCAAACCGCCACGACCATGACTTCTGAGTTTTCCACTAGGGTCTTTCACTGAGATATTGGCGATGTTCATGCGCATTTCACCGATACGACCGATACTCATAACGGCGACTTTTTTGTCATATTTTGCCATCATCGCATCTAATACAGCGTAATTATCTTTGCCAACAAGCTCTGGAACAGGGATAAATTCAACCTTGTTTTTGGTTACATGTAATTGATAAAATGTATTTTCATCTTTTGGTAACCCTTCAATAATGAGTGCTTTAACACCCAATTTTGAAAAAATACCAGCACTCGTTCCACCTACATTTGACTCTTTGATACCTCCAGTGAGTGGGCTTTTCGCACCACAAGAATTACGACCTGAATTGGAAGCACTGGTTCCTGAAAGAAGCCCTGGGGCAAAAACCATTTTATTATTAGGTCCTAAAGGGTGACACTCTGGATCAACCTCTTCAGCCACGATCGTAGAAGTAAGTCCACGACCACCCAGTCCCATCCATTTAGAAGGGACCTCTTCAATTTTAAAACTTAGCTCAGACATGTTAACACGATAAATTAGATCAGCCATTTTAACTCCTTTAAATACGGTTGTTCCCAGCATAATATTTAAAGTGTATAGCATGAAAATAGCAAAGTAAAGAAAAATATGAAAATAAAAATATGCTTTTTTTGCACATCTTTTTTTTACACACTTTTTGTCACATAATAACGATTTTTTATATTTTAAAGTTTTATAAAACATTATTATTAGATAAATTTGTACGGTATAAATTCAAAAGAAGCTATTTTCATGCTACAAATTCAATGTATAATTTTTTCGATGAAACATGTTAAATAAGTAAATATATCATGACGAAGTCATTTAATTATGATACATTTATTTGCGTGGTTATTGTAAACTGATTCATTAAGTTAAATAAATCATAGAGGAAAGTCTATGTCTAAAGTTCATAAATTCGTTATTACCAATCCCGATATGTGCATTGCCTGTAATGCCTGTATGAAAACATGTATTAAACATGCCTACATGCGTGGCAAACTCTCCAAGAAAAGACTTGATGTGCTTACACTAGAGAGCGGGAAAATGCCCAATCAATGTCGCCAATGCGATGATGCGCCTTGTGCCAATGTCTGCCCAACCGGTGCGCTTCGTATCGCCAATGCCTGTGTTGAGTTGTGCGAAGAGATTTGCATCGGCTGTAAGCTCTGTACGATTGCATGTCCTTATGGCGCGATCAACATCGATGCGGAGTTCCCTCCTTCCATTATAGAAGAAGTAGAGCGCCACTTAGAAGCAGGTTGCATCAGTGGGCTCAAAAGTATTGCCATCAAATGCGATATGTGCGATGGTATCGAAAGTGGCCCTGCCTGTGTAAGTGTCTGTCCAACGGGTGCACTGGTGATGATTGATCCTGTGCTAGGTGAGTGCAAATTTGGCAAAAAAATCAAAGGCGATCTGGCACCTTTTTTAAAAGCAGTTGTACCGGATGTTACTTTTGAAAATATTCCTGCACCTGAAGTTAAAAAGCCAAAAGAACCTAAACCTATCCCAACGGCTGAAACATTAGAAACCAACAAAGAGGAAGCATAATGCAAACTATATATATTCTATTTTTGTTAACCTCACTTCTTTCCCTTGTGCTCTACAAAAAACCACTCCTTGCCCAAAAGATAGGATTTGGTTTGTCCAGTCTCATTTCACTTTATGCAGCGATCTTTTTCTTCTCTCATCTTGGTGAAACGATGACATGGCAATTACCGGGGAATTTTATCAGTTCACCTCTTTTTAGACTGGATTCAATTGAAATGTTCTTTAGCTTTTTGGTAAGTTTAATTGCGTTTGCGGTTTCACTTTTTAGCTTTGATTATGCGAAGTTCTATGAGAAGAAAGCCAATTTAGCTGTTTTTGCTTCGCTCTTTAACGCGTTTATTCTCTCCATGCTCTTAGTCATTGCAAGCGATAATGTCTTCTCTTTCATGCTTTTATGGGAAATAATGACATTAATATCCGCACTTCTGATTTTAATTAACGATGGTGAGGGTGCTGGGAAAAAGGTGATGATTTACTTAGGAATTGCCCAGATTGGAGCCTCTTGTTTAATGGTTGCGCTTTTAATTATGGCAAGTTTTGCAGG
>JAQWCT010000137.1 GCA_028705785.1 Sulfurospirillaceae bacterium
CTCACAGATTCTCTCAAAAACATGGTTTCAGTCCTCCTTTCTCACGAAAATGAACTCAAAGAGATGAATAAAACCCTAGAAAAAAAAGTACAAGAGCGTACGGTAGAGTTGCAAGATGCCAACGAAAAGTTAACCCATTTGTCCCGTCATGACACACTAACCCAACTACACAATCGCTTAGCGTCTAATGAATATTTGCACCAAGAATTTCTTCGCATGAAAAGAACGCATACGCCATTTTCTGTTGCCGTGCTAGACATTGACCATTTTAAAAAAGTCAATGACACCTATGGTCACGATGTTGGAGATGTCGTTTTAATCCATGTTGCAAAGATTTTAAAAGAGTTGGCGAGAACGACAGATTTTGTGGCACGCTTTGGTGGTGAAGAATTTTTACTTATCTTGCCAGACACTCTTCAAGAAGGAGCGTACAAGGTTGCTGAAAAAATTCGTTCCGCTATTGAAACTTCCAATCCTCCTACGGTGAAAAACATAACACTCAGCATTGGTATAGCAACGGCTTCTGAAGAAGATAAACATGAAGATTATGTTGTCAAAATGGCAGATAAAGCGCTTTATCAAGCCAAAAATGAAGGACGAAATCGAGTCGTTTGTTCGGTACAGTAAATATCTATTGACGCCATATAAGCTTTGCTTCATCAAACCCCAAAGCTTTTGCTCTGCCTAAAATCCCCTCAAGTTCAGTTTGCTCCATAGAGGGCGTACGAGATAAAATCCAAAAATACTCTTTTTTTGGCTCACTGACAACAACAAAACGATAATCCTCCGCCAATTCTATAATCCAATAATCCCCATAAAATGGCCAGAAAAAAGTAACTTTGAGTTTTGAGTTGGTTTGCTCATCCACGATTTTTGCCCTACCATGCGCCTCTTTGGTTCTATTTTCATCTTTGAGAAAACAGCGATTTAGCACCCCTATCATGCCATCATCTCTTAGCGTATAGATAGCCTCAACCTCGCTACATCCTCGCTCAAAACGATGGTCATACCGTGCTATCTCATACCATTTCCCAAGATACCGCTCCAAGTCAACATGCGCCACAGTTTTCAACTCATCGCTCAGCCCAAAAACAAATGACAAACATAAAAGAATAATTTTTTTCACCCTTAACCCTTACTCACAAAATAGGCTTGCGTCGCCTTATGCCGATAAGCAAACATTGCATCCATATCTTTTTTCAAAAACCAAAAAAGGATACCTCCCAACCAAGAAAGGGGTGGCGAAAACACAATAGTCTCCTCCATGCGTGTTAATTTCTCATCTACCTTGATAAATTGCCGTTCATGCCTAAAAAAAGCAAAAGGCCCTTTTATCATCGCATCGACGATAGTATTTGGAGCTGAGAACACAGCGATTTGCATATCCCACCTCATCGTAATACCAAATCGTTTAATATCCAAAACAACCCTACTTCCTTCACGCAACGGCGTATCCATCGAAACAATGCTAACCTGAGTTGAGCGCGGCGTAATAAGCGGAAGATTGTGCGTGTCCGTGTGAAAACCAAAAACATCTTCAACCGAAGCTTGAAGCAAACAGTGATAAGTCAATATATATTTTTTCATAAAACAATGATACCCTTTTTACACATCATTCATAGGATAAAAATGGCGATTGATTTTTTGATAAGTGAAAAACCTTTACATGTAAAGGTAAAAATATCTCCTCAAAGATAAAGGGGATGAGTCTACTTTAACTCTTTAAATAAAGAGCATCATATAAAAAGTTTGGCTATCATCATTTTCAACATTTATCACAGAGGACTTTTAGAGATATGACATCAATTGAAATGGATTTTTTCCAGTGGCTTGGCTTTGCAGGGATGATTTTTATTGTTATCGCCTATTTTTTCTTACAACTTGGTATGTATGATATTCATGCCTTAAACTATCAGCTTCTTAATCTTGTAGGTGCGATTGCACTGATTATCTCTCTTTTGGTCCATTTTAATTTAGGGTCATTTTTAATTGAAGTTTTTTGGATTATGATTACAGTGTATGGACTCTTTAAAACACTTCGACATAGGCGAAAAAGCGACAAAAAGACTAAATCTTAAAGCTAAACTTTTAACATCTTGCATGTAAATATTTTACGACTCAAAATCTTTACATGTAAAGATGAAAACACCTCAAACCCCCATTTTCCAAAACTACAATAAATAGTTTATTATCGTCAAGAATAAAGAGATTACAATGAGTATGTGTCAATAATTATAATTGAAAGGATTTTTATGAATGACAGTATTGCGATGTACTTTGCTAAGCTTTTAGCAGAAGTGGGGATTACGAGAATATGGGGAATTACAGGCGATTCTTTAAATGGATTGAGTGATAGTTTAAAAAAATTGGGACAAATTGAGTGGATGGGAACGCGTCATGAAGAAACAGCAGCTTTTGCGGCTGGTGCTGATGCGAAAGTGAGTGGTAAAATCGCCGTTTGTGCAGGCTCTTCTGGACCTGGAAATTTGCATCTGATCAATGGTCTGTTTGATTGTCACCGAAATGGAGTGCCTGTTTTGGCGATTGCTTCGCATATACCTTCGAGTGAAATCGGAAGTGGGTATTTTCAAGAGACTCATCCTGAAAATTTATTTAAAGAGTGTAGTGTTTATTGTGAGTTAGTCTCGACTCCTGAGCAAATGCCCTATATTTTAGAAACGGCAATTAGGCAAGCCATCTTAAAAAAAGGAGTGAGTGTCATCGTCATACCGGGGGATATTTTGCTTCTGCCTATGCCAAAAGATGCCAAATATTTGTGGAGCGAACCACATTTGCCAAAGGTATTGCCGTGTATGGATGACATTGATGAACTTGCAAAGATTTTAAATGACAATCAAAAAGTAACATTCCTATGTGGGTCAGGATGTCGTGATGCCCATGATGAAGTCATTCGTCTTGCCAAACTTCTTAATGCACCCATTGTCCATGCGCTTGGAGGCAAAGAGTCAATGGAGGGGAACAACCCAAATAGCGTGGGTATGACAGGACTTATCGGGTATGAATCGGGTTATTATGCGATGGAAAGCTCCGATGTATTGCTCATTTTAGGCTCAGCATTTCCGTATAAAGCGTTTTATCCGCAAAAGGCAAAAATCGTTCAAATAGACATCAAACCCGAAGCGCTAGGAAGACACACCCAAATTGAGCTAGGAATAGTGAGCGATATAAAATCAAGTTTAGAACTTTTGCTACCAAAAATAAAACAAAAAGAGAATGACACCTTTTTAAAAAGTGCTTTGGAACACTATAAAACAACGGTTGAAAATTTTGATAAATTAGCCAGTGGAGACAGTAAATCGGGGTTGATTCACCCGCAATATTTGACAAAATTGCTTAACACCTATGCGAGTGATGATGCGATATTTACATGCGATGTCGGCACACCTACGGTTTGGGCGGCTCGCTATTTAAATATGAATGGAAAGCGAAAACTGCTAGGCTCTTTCAATCACGGTTCAATGGCAAATGCACTTCCACAAGCCATCGGCGCAAAAGTGAGCTGTCCTGAGAAACAAGTCATTGCTTTGTGTGGTGATGGCGGTTTTGCGATGCTCATGGGCGATATATTGACACTGACTCAGCATAACATCAAAGCAAAAATCGTGATTTACGATAACAGTTCATTAGGATTTGTCGCCATGGAGATGAAAGCGGGTGGCTATTGGTACGACAACACAGAATTAACCAATCCAGACTTCGCCGCAATCGCCAATGCCGCTGGCATTAAAGGCATAAGAGTCGAAAAACCTGAAGATTTAGAAGAGCGTGTCAAAGAGTTCCTTGCTTATGATGGCGCCGCTTTGCTTGATGTAACCATAGCAAAACAAGAGTTGGCAATGCCTCCAAAAATCTCTTTTGAAAATGCAAAGGGGTTTGGCATCTACATGCTAAGAGCGATTATTAATGGCAAAGGCGATGAATTAATCGAAGTGGCAAGAGAGAATTTAATACGATAAAATCAATAACTAGTGGATTTTAGGTGACAGTTATTGTGGCGATTAGCCTATAAAAAGTGGCATGTCACCTTGCTTATATTTATTGAAACAAAATACAAGATTCTATCAGTATGTCAATACTTACATATTTTTGTCGATTTATTTACATAAAACATATTCTAAAAGGATACTAAATGATTAGCTCTACTTCTGCAAATCATTTGCAATTTAACCAAAATAGTGATGTCTCCTTGTATGATAAAACAAAAACTTACTCGTCGATAAGCCAGTTCGAAGATTCACTTATACAATACGGCAAAGAGCAAACGAAGGTCTATAGCGAAAAATTTAAAACGCAAGAAAATGATGGCAAAACTTCAGTGGAAGAGCTCAAAAATCAACTCAAAAAAGAGTTTAGCATTTACAAACTAGTCTCATCAGAGCCGAGTAATGTTGTAGATGGACAACATCTTTTATATATAGACGACAACAATTTGAAAAAGATGGCAAATGATTCAGAATACAAAGCAAAGATATTTGACCTTTTGCGCAGAGAAAGTGCCTCTTTAGGCAGTAGTAAGATAAATATGGGTGGAGAAGTTGTCAACTTTACGATGCTAGGTTCAATTTTTTCACTGAGTGACTCTAACGAAAGTGTGGGTGGTATTCCCTACAGAGGAAGCGCAACCAGTGCTTCATTCTCTACAACAAAAACAAGCAATTCCCTTGGCTCAAGCAATGATTGGTTTAAGGAATTTATGGAAAAATTGGAAGAAAAAAGAGTGGAGAAAATGAGAGAAGAGGCACAAAAAGAGGATGCTAAGTTAAAAAATACCTACGCATAAACATCAAGTGTGGAAGAATTGTAAATTATCGTGAAATGGCATAAAATAATGAGTCAAATGAAAGTGAGTTACTTTTCATTAAATTCTTTACATGTAAAGAATTAGAGTACTATCTAGTACCTCTTTGACTACGAATTTGTATTTTGAAAGTTTGAGTGTGGTGGCGGACAGAGAGGGAAGCTTAAAATAAACTTAATATAACAATAAATACCCTAAAATAGGAACTTTCGCAACTCTGTCTTTTCATCTAAATAGTGATTTTTTGTTGTTTTTGGGCACGATTTGGGCACAGTACAAAATCTTGTATAAACTTTTATATACTTTCATTTTTGTTAAAAATGCTAGAATAACAAAACATTAATCATTTGGAAAAATATGGCACTGTATGCAGTACAAAATAATAAAGAAGATTATCATTTATTTGAAACCTTTAAAACCACATTCATCATAAACAAATGTAGTTTTTTTGACAAAAAATTGCAAATTTTAAATAAACAAAATTTGAATGAATTTGAACAAAGATTTATTATTAATTATATTGCAGGCAATGGGCAAAGTTTTACAGATAAAGCTTATCAGCAATTGGCTAATTCTTCTTTAGAGTTTAAACATTTTTTTACAAATTATGTTTTGTTATATAACTTCTTTTTTTCATCACATGATTATGGTCATTATAAAGTGGCAAAGGCTGTATCTTCTAAACAAAATGAATTGGAATCCTATTTAGGTAAATCAATATTAAAGGATTTAATCCCTCAACATGGCTATGCAAACTGTGGAACATTTTACAATACGAAAAAAGATGTTGAACTCAGTTATATTCATATATTTATTAAAAAGATTTTTGAATATCCTGAATTACTAAATGACGAAAAAGCTTTGATTGATTTTATTAAACATATGAATGTTAGAACACAATTAATGCATTATATTGGTCCTAATGTTTTTAAAGCGGGGATAAAAAATATTTTATTATTTTTATTTTTTCCATCAAAATTCGAACCCATAGTTAGTTATACAGATAAAGAAAAAATTGTATCTGGATTTGGTAGAATTAATTATGATAAGGATATTGATGATAATTTATTTTTAATAAGAGAAAAATATAATATTAAAAATTCTTTTTATGAAAATGAGCATATTTTAAAATGGCAAAATGTAAAAAAAGAAATAGTGCGCAATAAAAAGAATAGTGATGTTCTTTCCGCTAAAATTATTAATCATCATGTTTCAGAGCATAATTCAAAATTAAATAACACTTTTATTGTAAAATCAAATACAGACTTAAACGCAGAATATACACAAAAACTTATTTCGGGACAGAATGCAGAAGAAATCGTATACTTGGATTTAGAGCAAAAATATATGTCCAATAAAAAAGACATGGGACATTATATTAAGATAATAACAAAAGAGTTGAGTAATTTATATTCTTTTGAAAAAATACAACCTTTAATGAATAAGCCACTTAAAGAAATATGTATGTTTTCTTCTTACGTACATACAATGGCTCCATTTGATATTCTTTATACGAATGGTTCAAGTGTAAAATATGTTGAAGTGAAAAATTGTTCTACAAAGCCATATAAAATTTTTATGTCTGTAAATGAACTGCATTTTGCATATGATAATATTGAACATTATGAGTTAATGGTCGTTATCAATAATCAGATTTATTCTTGTAAAGATTTTCCGATAGAACAACTATATAATGAGATTCTTTATATAAATTCAAATTCGTTACTGTTTATCAATCATTTTGAGCTTTTTATCGATTTGGAATGACTCCCCATTTGTAGACACAATCTATTTTTGCAAAATCTTTTTTACTGCATCTTCAATAGTAATTAAACCTTTGGCTAAATGTAAAAATCCTGCAAAATTAAGTGCTTTTAACACATCAAAACCAGTTCCAAATGTTGCAGAAAAAGTTTTTTGAAATTGTATTTTATACTTTCTAGATATATCTAGTAGTTTTCTATATTCAGAATCATCTATATAAAAAGCTATTAAGTGTTTATCTTTTTTAGGCATATTTTGTGTAATTTCTTGAAAACCTCTCTCTAAACACGCTCGATAAAATTCTGATTTATTTAAAGAATTATTTTTTACTTCTTCTTCTATTTGTGCAATAAAATCTTCTTCTAATTTAAAATTTACAAGCTTCAAAGTAAGACCTTTAAGTATTTATTAATAATTATATGTCATAATTTTAAATAAGACGATTAATACTATATTAAGTATTATTAAAAGGATATAAAGACATGAAGACTATTAAAGGAATAGTAAATTATATTCCGACAGAAAATGAGATACTACAAGCTAAAAATGCTTGGGATATCTTGAATAAACATATAATTACCTACAAGTTAAAATCAAATATGGTCATTCATAAAAATATACGCCCAACTGAAAAAAATATTGATTTCACAATTCACGAATTTTTTAACAACAGAAAAGATATTTTAATTATTAAACAACCAATAATA
>JAQWCT010000138.1 GCA_028705785.1 Sulfurospirillaceae bacterium
AAAATCTCTTATCCAAGTGTCATTGGTTTTCATCTCTATAAGGATGATATTTTGCAAGGTTGGTAGGAGATTTGAGAGTGCATTTTTATCTTCACACAATACGATACAAGTTTGATAAGTTGCAATTTTTTGGATAAATTCTAAATAAGTTTGTTGGATTTCATCGATTGAGTGTGCCCAGTCACTCGCAGGTGAGGGAAATACAACAATCAGCGCCTCTTGCTCTTCCCATTCAGCGGGTATTCTAATACTCATGTGATTTCCTTACATGTAAAGTGAAATGAGATTATACCATCTCTTTTGAGAGAAAAAAGGTAGAATAACTCTCAAAATAGCTTTACATGTAAGGATTGCACCTTGTTACTTAAACGAAAAAACAATAAAAGTATCAAACAAATTAACTTTATGGCTATTGTTTTTGCAGGTATTTTTGCGTTTATTTCTGCCTGTTTAATCGTGGTCAATGAATATTTGGAGTTCCAAAAAGAGATTAAAGTTGTGGAAGAGAACTATATCCAAAGTCAAAAAAAGAGTGCATCATCACAGATGAGTTTACTCTCTAACATCGTTGAATATCGCTTTGCCCAAAGCCATACGCTTAGCAAAGAAAAGATTTTGGCTAAAATCAAAGAAGACATTCGCTACATCACCTCTGAGATGGAAGAAAAAAATCATATTTTTGTGCATACCAAAAGCGGGGAAGTGGTTTATAGCTCTTCTGAAGTTTCCACCAATTATTTGCCCAAAGATATCGTTTTTACCAAAGAGTATCCTCCTTTGGATTTGGTCTTAGGCAGTTGGGTAAGTACGAGCGACATTGAAGTTGTTTTAAAACAAAAAAAGCAAGACTACGATGACAAAATCATCGGTTTTATTTTAAAAATTTATATGCTGACACTCTTTTTATATCTGGTAAGTACGATTGAATATCGCTATGTCAATGAGATTATGGGGCGAGAGATTAGGTTTATTGTCGAGTCTTTTAAAGGAGCGGCACAAAATTATCATGCTATCAATATGGAAAAAATCAATTTTAAAGAGTTTAGGGAGATTTCTTCTCATGCCAATTTTATGTTGGGTAAAATCAAAGAAAAAAACAATGCCTTAGTCGAATTAAATAGTACGCTAGAAGAGTTGGTAGAACAAAAAACGCAAGAGTTGAAAAAGTCAGTTGCTTTTACGCAAGAACTTTTGGAAAAGCAAGACCGCTTTGTGAAAAATGCTATTCACGAAATCAACACGCCTTTATCTATCATTTTGATTAATATTGATTTATACAATCTCAAATTTGATAAAAATCCTTATCTTGTAAAAATTGAAGCAGCCGTTAAAGTGTTAGACAATATTTACGAAGATTTGGCGTATGTGGTCAAAAAAGATAAAGTCGTTTATGAGAAAGTCATGGTTGATTTTTCTAAATTTATCAGTGAGAGAATCGCTTATTTTGAAGATGTGGCACTGGGCAAGAAACTGACGATTGTCAGTGAGATTGAGCCAGATATTTTTATATTGTTCAACGAAATAGAATTACAAAGAATTTGTGACAACAATATTTCCAATGCCATTAAGTATAGTTTTGAAAATAAAGCTTTACATGTAAGGCTTAGAGAACAAGCTGAACAAGTGGTTTTTGAAGTTCAAAATAGTGGGGAAAAAATCAACCAACCCGATAAACTCTTTGATCGCTATTATAGAGAAGATAAGGCGCGTGGGGGCTTTGGACTAGGTCTTAATATCGTCAAAGAAATATGTGATATCAATCATGTTGATATTCAAATAGATTCTGATGGACAGTACACAACCTTTAAATATTTTTTTGTCAAAGGATAAGCGATGAAGATTTTACTGCTTGAAGATGAACTGATGTTACGAAGCTCTATCGAAGAGTATTTGGACGCACTTGGGCATAAAGTTATCTGCTTTGGCAATGGAGAAGAGGCCTATGAAGCCATCAAAGGCGATGTGTTTGACTTGCTTATCTTAGATATTAATATTCCTAAAATGAGCGGCTTGAGCTTACTTAAAGCACTCAATGAGATAGAACATGCCTTTCCTACGATTTTTATCAGTGCGATTGTGGATATTGACGATATTGCCCATGCTTTTGAGCTTGGTGCCTCAGATTATCTTAAAAAGCCATTTCACCTTAAAGAGCTTGGGCTTCGCATCGATAAAATTAAAAAAGAGTATGCCATCAAACATATGCAACATATCATTCTAAGTCAAAAATATGTTTTTTCCAAAACAGAACAGATGCTTTTTTATAATAATACAGTTCAAGTTTTAACCAAAAAACAGTTACAAATCTTAACACTCTTGTCTGAAAACATAGGTATTATTGTTGATTTTGAAAAGTTTAGAAGTTATGTTTGGAATGATGAACCCATCGATAATGCCACCATTAGGGCTGAAATAAGCCGTTTTCGCAAACTTCTCAAGGAAGACTTTATCATCAACCTCAAAGGGGTTGGTTATAAAATAGAGCGATACTATCCGCAGAAAAATAGTAAATTGTAACTTTTTTACTCATTTACAAAAAATATTTTTCCGAAACTACACACTTTTCTCAAATGCTACGATAATGCTATGAAGCCCCTTTATGATGTCAGTGTTGAATATCAAAAACTTAAAGGAGCATTTATGAGTCAAAATGTTTACGACAGGGTGAAAGCCAACCCTAAATACACCGAATTGGTGGAAAAAAGAAGTAGTTTCGCGTGGAAACTATCCGCGGTCATGTTGGTAGTTTACTATGCGTTCATTCTTGTAATTGCTTTCTCGCCTACTTCTTTTGCACAAAAGATAGGAAGTGGCGTTACAACAATTGGTATACCAATTGGTTTTGCCGTTATCATCATCGCGTTCGTTTTAACAGGTATTTATACCCAAAGAGCCAATGGTGAATTTGATGATTTGACCAATCAAATCAAAGAAGATATAAGGAGTGAAAAATGAAATGGGGCTTATTACTTCTAACGCTTTCAAATTTTTTATTTGCGGCAGATGCGCAGTTTAGCGGCAAAAGAGATTTAAATACTTCGGCGATTATTATGTTTTTACTTTTTGTTGTTGCAACGCTTGGTATTACTTATTGGGCAGCTAAACGAACTAAAACAGCTAAAGATTTTTACACCGCAGGTGGAGGAATTACAGGCTTTCAAAATGGTTTAGCTATTGCGGGTGATTATATGTCAGCAGCGTCATTTTTGGGTATTTCTGGACTTGTTTACCTTAAAGGTTTCGATGGTCTTATCTACTCTATTGGCTTCTTAGTCGGTTGGCCAATCATCCTTTTCTTGGTCGCTGAACAACTTAGAAACCTAGGAAAGTATACTTTTTCAGATGTTGCATCTTATAGATTGAAGCAAACACCTATTAGAACCCTTGCCGCTTTTGGTTCATTGGCAACAGTTGCTTTGTATTTAATCGCTCAAATGGTAGGTGCAGGACAGTTAATTCAGATATTATTTGGCTTGCCATATGAGTATGCAGTTATCATGGTTGGTATTTTGATGATTCTATATGTTACTTTTGGTGGCATGTTGGCAACAACTTGGGTACAAATTATCAAAGCTGTTTTACTGCTTTCTGGTGCATCATTTATGGCAATCATGATTATGTACAAAGTTGGTTTTAGTTTTGAAAACTTATTTGCTCAAGCTGTTGAAATTAAGAAGACAGTGGCTATTTTAGCGCCTGGCGGCTTAGTGAGTGATCCAATATCAGCAGTAAGTTTAGGTATCGCTTTGATGTTTGGAACAGCTGGTCTTCCACATATCTTAATGAGATTTTTCACCGTTAGTGATGCTAAGGAAGCTCGAAAATCAGTTTTCTTTGCAACAGGTTTTATAGGTTATTTTTATATATTAACATTTATAATAGGCTTCGGCGCAATTGTATTACTCTCTGCAGACCCTCAATATCTTGATGCGGTTAAAGGTGGTATCATCGGCGGTGGTAACATGGCAGCGATTCATACAGCACATGCAATCGGTGGAAATATCTTCTTAGGATTTATTTCAGCAGTTGCATTTGCAACGATTTTAGCGGTAGTTTCTGGCTTAACACTAGCAGGTGCAAGTGCAGTTAGCCACGATCTATACGCAAATGTCTTTGCAAGAGGTAGAGTAGATGAAGTAACAGAAATGAAAGTTTCTAAGTATTCAACTATTGCACTTGGTATCGTAGCCATTATTTTGGGTATTGCGTTTGAAAAACAAAACATAGCGTTTATGGTTGGTTTGGCATTTGCTATCGCGGCAAGTTCAAACTTCCCTATTCTTTTTCTCTCTATGTTTTGGGGTAAATTAACGACTAAAGGTGCTGTATGGGGTGGAAGTTTAGGACTTCTTACGGCTATTGTATTGGTTGTCTTAAGTAAAGCTGTTTGGGTTGACATCCTTGGAAACAAAACAGCAATCTATGCTTATGGTAATCCAGCGATTTTCTCTGTAACGATTGCATTTGTCGGTATTTGGTTGTTCTCAATTATGGATAAAAGCGAAGATGCTAAAGCAGAAATGGCTGCATATGAACATCAGTTTATTAGAAGTCAAACAGGTATTGGTGCTGAGGGCGCGTCTTCTCACTAATATTTAATGCAAAACATATCAAGAAAATTATAATAAAGGATAGAGATAATGTCACAACTTTTCGAACCAAGTAGAGCTTTAAGTAAAGAAGCCAGAATTAAAAATATGTGCGAATACAAGGAGCTCTGCCTCCAAGCAGATGAGGATTTTGAAGGATATTGGGATAAGCTTGCGAGAGAAAAAATAGAGTGGTTTAAACCTTATGATAGAGTTTTAAATGAGGATGACGCTCCGTTTTATAAATGGTTCGAGGGTGGCAAGTTAAATGTAACACATCAGTGTTTGGGAAGACATCTTAAAACAAGAAAAAACAAAGCAGCGATTATTTGGGAGGGTGAAGATGGCAAACGCCGTATCATCACCTATCTCCAACTTTTTTACAGGGTAAATCGTCTAGCAAACTTGATGCGTAACAAATTTGGTATCAAAAAAGGTGACCGTGTTGTTCTTTATCTACCGATGATTCCAGAAGCTGCTTTTGCGATGCTTGCTTGTGCCAAAATCGGTGCTGTTCACTCTGTTGTTTTTGGTGGATTTTCTGCTGAAGCACTTCGAGATAGAGTTATCGATGCACAAGCAAAGCTTGTTATAACAGCCGATGGTGCTTTTAGAAGAGGCAAACCTTATATGCTCAAACCAATGGTTGATGAGGCATTAAGTGTGGGTTGTGAGTGTTGTGAAAAAGTACTTATCGTTCAGCGAAACTTTGAAGACATTGAGTATGTGAGAGGGCGAGATTATGTTTATAACGAGATGGTTATGAACGAATCTCAATACTGTGACCCTGAATGGATGGACTCTGAGGACCCACTTTTCTTACTTTATACTTCAGGAAGTACGGGTAAACCAAAAGGTGTTCAACACGGAAGTGCTGGCTATATCCTTTGGGCCCAGTATACGATGGAACATGTTTTTGATGTGAAAGAAAATGATACTTTTTGGTGTACAGCCGATGTGGGTTGGATAACAGGTCACACTTACATTGTCTATGGACCTCTTGCGATGGGTGCGACTACCATCATGTACGAGGGTGTTCCTACTTTCCCTGATACGGGTAGATGGTGGAGCATGATTGAAGAGCATCGTGTCAATCAGTTTTATACAGCGCCAACAGCGATAAGATTGCTTCATAAAGAAGGTGCTGATGCGCCTGCAAAATATGATTTAAGTTCACTCAAGGTATTGGGAACAGTAGGTGAGCCTATCAATCCTGATGCATGGATGTGGTACTACGAAGCGATTGGGCATAGTAACTGCCCAATTGTCGATACATGGTGGCAAACAGAAACAGGTGGACATATGATTACTCCACTTCCAGGGGCGACGCCAATTAAACCAGGTTCTGCAACATTCCCACTTCCAGGTATCAAAGCAGAAATCATCGATGAACATGGCAATCCAACACCAAAAGGTGAAAAAGGGTTCTTATGTATTACCAAACCTTGGCCATCCATGATACGCAATATCTGGGGCGATCCTGAGCGATTTGTGAAGTCTTACTTTGGGGATTGTAAAAAAGATGGCAAACCTGTTTATTTCTCAGGTGATGGTGCGATGTATGATGATGATGGTTATATCGTCATTACAGGTCGAACGGATGATGTTATCAATGTTTCTGGTCATAGAATTGGTACAGCAGAAATCGAAGCCGTCTTGGGTCATCATGAAAATGTGGCTGAGGTTGCCGTTGTTGGTAGACCTGATGCCATTAAAGGCGAGGGTATCTTTGCATATATCGTTATCAAGGGTGAAGATAGCATCAGTGAAGAGGTTTACATGATTCAAGAGCTTAATAAGCTCATCGTCAAAGAGATTGGAAATATTGCTAAGCTTGATGCGATTCGCTTCGTTCCGGGTCTTCCAAAGACTAGAAGTGGAAAGATTATGAGAAGAATTTTACGCTCTATTGCGAAAAAAGAGCCTATAACACAAGATATCTCAACGCTTGAAGACCCTTCAATTGTTGAAAAGATCCAAAACCTCGTTCAATTCTAGTTCTTCAAAAGCGGTTACATGTAAGCATGTAACCGTCTTTAAACCTTTAATCCTTCATCATAAAGTTTTTTATAATTAAGCAATTGTTCTTTAAGTTTAGCTATTCCTCCGTTGGGCAGATACTGTAAAAGTTCTAAAATTTCTCGTATTTCTTTTGACTGTTTATAGTTATAGCCACTTGAATACTCTATATCAAAGCTAAATAATTCCTGCTCATTTACTCCTAAAACTTCTGCGATGCATGGAATAAGTTCAACCTTAAGCTCTCTACTTCCATTTAAATAGCGATAAATAGTTTGTTCACTTGGAATATCACCAGAAGCCAATAGTCTTGGCTCAAGTTTTCTCATTCTCCTGGCAAACTCTTTTTTAGAGATGCTTTTTTCTTGTAATAAAAAATTTATTTTTTCAATAATATTCACCAACAACTCTTTGTATCCAATTTGGATTTATTTATCTAAATTGTAAGAAATAGTTTAGTCCAAATCAGATACTATTATCTAGTTTAGATTTATAAATTTTTTTAAGGAGCAGAATATGAGTTCAAAAAAAGAACTTGTAGTTACGGTTATAAGTGGTGTTATTGGTTTATCAACGCTCTTGTTATCTCAAAATCAGTTTGATAGTACTCAAAAGATACAGCAAGCTTCAGTACATGAAAGTCAAATGTCTAAAGATGAATTAGGAACATT
>JAQWCT010000004.1 GCA_028705785.1 Sulfurospirillaceae bacterium
AGAGGTGAAAAATGGTTGCACATTGTTATTTTGGCTCTACATGTAAAGAGGCTTTGCAGACTAAAGATATCTTCAGTCCTTATGATAAAAGAGTGGTTTCAAAAGTGGCACTTTGCGATAAATTTGATGCCAACACTATCTTAGATATAGCCCAAAAAGCTTCTCTAAAAGCCAAAAATATACCTTTGCATCAAAGAATCAATTGGCTTTTGGATGTAGCCCAAAAACTTGAACTAAGTCGTGAAGAGATGGCCCAAACCATCACGGATGAAGTAGGAAAACCCATTTCTTTTGCACGCATTGAAGTGGATAGATGTATTGAAACGATTAAACTCTCTGCCAATGCTATCTTACATGTAAACGGAGAAACTATTGATACGACTGCAACGCCAAGTGGAAAAAAGAGTTTAGCTTTTTACAAAAGAGAACCTGTTGGCGTCGTTTTGGCGATTACGCCCTTTAACTTTCCGCTCAATTTAGTAGCCCATAAAATCGTTCCAGCCCTTGTCGCTGGTAATGCTGTGATTTTGAAACCGACTTCCCAAGCGCCTCTTACTGCGTTTAAGTTTGCTAAAATGTTTATCGAAAGCTCCTTTGCCACGCCTGATGCACTTAGCCTGATTTACAGTGGCGAGGGTGTGAATGATGCTTTGGTGAGTAGTGATATCCCAAGGGTGATTAGCTTTACGGGAAGTTTGGCAGTGGGGCGAGAAATCACTCAAAAAGCTGGTATTAAAAAAATTGCTTTAGAACTAGGCGGCAATGCCGCAACCTATATCGATACTTCAGCGGACATCAAAATGGCAGCATTACGATGTGCAGTGGGAGCCTTTATCAATTCAGGGCAAGTATGTATCTCTTTGCAGCGCATTTATGTGCATGAAGCCATTTATGAGGTATTTGCCCAAGCTTTGATGGAAGAGACAAAATCTTTACATGTAGGCTCTCCTTACGAGGAAAATACCTTTATAGGTCCGATGATTAATGAAAATGCCGTCCAAAAAGCCTTGCATTGGTTAGAGAGTGCGGTAAATGAGGGTGCTAAAGTAGTCTGTGGCTTTACATGTAAGGATTTGATGTTTGCTCCAACCATCGTGAGTGAAGTGACGCAGACTATGAATATCGTGTGTGAAGAAGTGTTTGCACCCATCGTCTCGCTCATCAAAGTCAAAACCTATGAAGAAGCCAAAGAAAAAATGAATCATTCTCCTTATGGACTTCAATACTCAATTTTTTCCAATGACCTCAAAATGGTACAAGATGCCATTGATAATTTAGAAGCAGGAGGCGTAGTCATTAACGATATTCCCACCCTTCGGTTTGATATTCAGCCTTATGGCGGTAGTAAAAACAGTGGTATTGGTAAAGAGGGGCCAAAATATGCTCTTTTAGATGACTACACCCAAATAAAATCTGTGGTAATATGCTAAAAAATAAAAGGAATCAATATGTTCAAAATTGGAGAAAAAGCACCAGCATTAAGTTTACCAAATCAAGATGAGGTTGAAATTTCACTTCGTGATTTAGAGGGAAAATGGATTGTTTTGTATTTTTACCCTAAAGACAATACCCCTGGATGTACGACTGAAGCATGTGATTTTACAGCGGCACTTCCTAATTTTGATGGGCTTAATGCGGTCATTCTAGGGGTAAGTCCTGATAGTCCTAAAAAACATCGTAGTTTCATCGAAAAGCAGAAATTAGGGCTTACGCTATTAGCTGATGAGAGTACTGAAGTAGCACAAAGTTATGGTGTTTGGCAGCTCAAAAAGTTTTGTGGAAAAGAGTATATGGGCATTGTTCGTTCAACCTTTTTGATTAATCCGGAGGGAAAAATTGCTTCGATTTGGGAAAATGTCAAAGTGGCTGGACACGCAAATGTGGTCAAAGAAAAGTTAGAGGCGCTACAAAAGTAGCACCTCTTAATTGCTGATAGTTACTTCACAACCCACCCAACTTTCTCTGATAGCATCACTTGATTTAAGCTCTCCTTTGAGAATTTTGGGTGATGCTATTTTTTGAATTTGCGTGAGATTTTGGATGATGGCATCGGCTCTTTGATGTGCCAATGTATTAAGCTCTTCAGGAGTTATTACCAGTGTAAGAGCAATTTTTGATTTAAAATTTTCATGAATGGTACCAAAATCAAGTTTTTCGTCTTTGTATCCTTTGATAAGGTTATCATAGGCATCTTGAGAGAACTTTTTGACAAACAGTGTTTTGATAGCTTTACCGTAACTATTTTCCTCTTTACTCCCTTTCGTAATTGCTTCAATTTGTCTTTCAATGGCGTTTTCTCTGATGGCTAAAGTATCAACTTCTTCGTTGAAACTTGGCGTGATGATAAGTTTGAGCTCAGGTTTTTTCTCTAAAATCTGTCGATACTGATCCATCTTCTCTTCTTCTGAAGCAATTATCTGATATTCGCCTCCGCTAAATTCAACACTTTTAAGCGTTTCTGTTTCAATCCCAAGAAGTGAGCCAATAAGGCTAAAAGGTGAAGTAAGAATGCTACCAATGAGATTGCCAAATGCTTTCCAGACAATTGCGCCATATTTAAAATCAGGGTCATTTAAATCTCCACTTACAGGAAGATTTAGATCGATTTGACCTTTAGAGTCTTTTAAAATAGCGATAGCAAGACCCAAAGGAAGATTGGTGGCATCTTCACTTTCTATCTTGTCTCCTAGCGTTAAAGAGTCTATATTGATTTTATTGGCACCCTCCATCATTCCTTTTTTGATTTTATAAGATAAATCCATAGAGAGTTTCCCTTTTTGAATCGCATAACCTACAAACTTACCAGAATAGGGTGTCAATGAGGGCATATCGATATTTTTAAAGAGAATTTTGAGATTGGCGTTATCCTTAAAAGCAAAAGGAAGAATCGAGCCTTCTATCTTGGAATAACCGTATTTATCTACTTTCCCTTCCAATAAGAGTTTTGAAGGTTTAGTATTTTTAGTATTGAGCGCTGAAAAAGTACCATTAAGATTGTTGATAAAAGTGGCAAAAGGGATGGGAAGAGAAGCATCTTTAAAGTTAGCACTGCCTCCTTTGAGACTCATTGTGCCAAAGACGATTTCCATCTCTTTTGGTTGGCTCTTCTGAGTACTTTTTGTAGTAGGAATTGGCTTAAGAATATTGGTAAAATTACTACTTTTATCTTTTTTAATATCCAAATTAACATAAGGTTTATTGAGCGTAATTTTCCCTACATGTAAGGAATTGGGTGCTGTATTGTAGGCAAGTGTGTCAATTAAAAGTTTATCCCATGCAATGATAGGTTGATTAAAGCTATCATTGATGACAAGTTTGCTCAAATCTAAAGAAGTATCAAGTTTGATAAGGGCGTCTTTTTTTTCTTCGAAAGAGGCATCTAGTTTTGCTTTAAGGGAAAGTAAGCCCTCCTTGAGTGATAAGGTAGTAAAAGGCTCTAAATAAGGTTGTATTTTGGCAATTGATAATGCAGTCGTTTCGATAGATGCGCTAATGGCTATCGTTTGTGGAATGACTGAGCCTTTAATTTTAAGTTGAGACTTGTCATCAATTTTGCTTGATAAATCGTAGTTAATGGCTTGCTTGGGTTCAAGTGTGATGTTTTGTGCACCAAAAGTTACTTCGGAAAATTTAGTTTTTCCATTTTGTTTGACATTGGTATCTAAAAAATCAATTTGACCTTGCGTTAAAGTAAGTTTTTTGAGCAAAAAAGACCAAGGAATAGGGGTTTCTTTGGATGTGGATAAAGTTGTTTTGGTATTGGTTTTTGCTGGCACAAAGAGTTTAACAAGGTTGAGTTCGTAATTTTTTTCTAATTCCATATCGATAAATGGTTCTAAAATAGCTACCGAATCAATGCTAACTTGTGCTTTTGGCCACTCAAAATTAATATCGTCAATGGATAATTTGGGAATGCTTATAAGCTTTTTTTGCTTTTCATCTTGAATGATGACTTTTTCTAAAGATAGGTTTGCTTTTTCGATAGAGATTAAGGGCGTTTCTTTACTGAAATCAATTGAAAATGGAAGGTATAATGAAAGGTCACCTTGTTTAAGCGTAGCTTTATAATCTTCCATAAGATAAGTCCAAAATGGGGGAAGTCCAATTTGTTTGATTTCAAGTTTCCCATGAAGTTTGAGCGGATCTAAGGCAACACTACTGGCTAAAGAAATTTTTTCCTCGTTTTGAAGGACTGATTTAAGGGCATGGATGCTTAAATCATCTTTTTGCAAACCAAGATTGGTAATCGTGTAATTTAATGGTCCGAGATGTACTGAAAATGGTTCTTTTGTTCTTTCATGTTGAAAAAAAATATCACCATTTTTAATGTCAATTTGTCCTATTAAAAAAGGTAGAGGCGTATCGTTTTTTTCTGTGGTATTGGTTTCCGCAGTTGTTGGCATAGAAGCAAATATACGCATGAGATTTAAAGAACCATTTTCATCGATCTTAGCATCAAGAGATGGAGTGTCAATTGAAACGGATTGGATAAAAATTTCTTTTTTAAATAAAAAAGAGGGCTCATAATTCACATAAATATGCTCAAAACCGATAACTTTTTTTTGTGTCTCGTCATGAAGAGAAAGATGGTCAACTTTTAGTTCAAAGGTGAAAGGGTTAAACGCCATTTTCTCGATACGAATATCGAGGTTTAGCTGTTCTTTGAGTAAAGGAGGTATTTTGCTTACCGCAAGCCAAGGTAAAAGAAAAAATCCACACAGTGTGTAGAGCAAAGGAAGAAAAACAGACCAAAACCAAATACTCTTAAGACACTTTTTGAACATCCAAAACTCCTTAATGTACATTGGAGTTATTATACTATAGTCGTGCTATAATTCGCAAAATAAATATGAAAGTCAATTATGCTAGTTCATATCTGCTGTTCCGTTGATAGCCATTTTTTTCTTCAAAAACTCCAATTAGAGTACCCTGAGGAAACACTCATAGGTTTTTTTTATGACCCTAATATTCATCCTTTTTCTGAGTATTCGTTAAGACTTTTAGATGTAAAGCGTAGTTGCCAAAAGTTAGGGATAGTCTTACATGTAGGCGAATATGACTATGAAGGATGGATAGAAGCGGTTAGGGGATTGGAAAATGAACCAGAAAAAGGCAAACGATGTTTGGTTTGTTTTGATAACAGGTTAGAGAAAACAGCCCTGAAAGCACTAGAATTAGGTGAAATAAAAATAACAACAACTTTACTAACAAGCCCTAAAAAATCCATTGAAAGTTTACAAAAATCTCTTTTGGAGATTGCCCAAAAATTTGATTTAGAGATGGTCGCACCTGATTTTAGAAAAAATGGTGGCACCACAGAACAATTTGCTTTGGCTAAGAAAGATCAGCTTTATCATCAAGATTATTGTGGTTGCTTTTTTGCTCTCAGTGTCCAAAGAGAGCAACAAGAACGATTGAAGGATGAACTCTTTTCTCCTCTTGCCCCTCAAATTTTACCTTCTTCTATTGAAGAACGAATAGCTTTGTATGAAAAGGTGATGGCTTGTGAGGAGGCGGGAATAAAATTTAGATTAAGACGAGAAAAGTTCCTTAACTATCGTCTTTTAAGAGCTTGGGTGAAAAATATACACCAAGAAGTCATACCGAGTTATTTTTTATTTTATTCTCATTTTAAAAAAGAGATAACCAAAGGAAGCTTTGATGAAAAAGGCTTTTTTTCAAAAGAAGAAGTGTGTTTTGTTACGCTTGAAGCTTTTAATGAATTTGCCAGTACTTCCTATGAGAGCGTTGTCACAATGCTCAAAAACCCACCATCAATAGAACAAGAAATAGACTTTAGGATACAACTTTTGGAGACAAAATTATTCAATTTATCTCCCATTATCATCCTAGATAGCATTAAAATAGGTAGATATGAAATCTATGCTTTATCTAAAACATACCATGACATTAGAGAAAATTTAGTATTAATGAGGTAAAATAATAGAATTTTGTTAGAAGGCTTTAAATATGATAGATGTCGTAGAAATTCAAAAAATACTTCCACACCGCTTTCCTTTTTTATTGATTGATAGAGTAACCGCAATCACACCTAGCCATACCATAGAGGCCTATAAAAATGTTACGATTGGCGAACAGATTTTTCAAGGTCACTTTCCTGATCATCCCATTTATCCAGGCGTTATGATTATCGAAGGTATGGCACAAGCCGGTGCAGTTCTTGCCTTTAAAAGCATGGATGAAGAAGGACAAGAGGGCGCTAAAGATAAAGTCGTTTATTTTATGAGCATTGATAATGCAAAATTTAGACATCCTGTAAGACCAGGAGATAAGCTTGTGTATAAGCTCGGTGTTATAAAACATAGAGGCAATATTTGGGTTTTAGATAGTAAAGCTTTTGTTGACGATAAACTGGTTGCAGAAGCAGAACTTAAAGCTATGATGGTGGACAAGTAACATGCAAGAAATTCATCCTACCGCCATTATCGAAGAGGGTGCAACTTTAGCAGATGATATCAAAATTGGGGCTTATGCCTTTGTTTCTTCAATGAGTACACTCAAAAGTGGTGTTGAAGTGATGCAAGGCGCTCAGATTTGTGGTATAACCAAGATTGGAGAAAATACCAAAATTTATCCTTATGCCATAATTGGGACTCCGCCTCAGGATATGGGTTACAAGCTCGAAGATGATGTAAAAGTTGAGATAGGTCGAGATAACATCATTCGTGAATTTGTAACGATTAATGCAGGTACTAGAAATGGTGGAGGTGTGACTAAAATCGGCAATAGTTGTTTTATTATGATCTATTGCCATATTGCGCATGATTGTCAGATAGGCAATAATGTTATTATGGCAAATAATGCTACTTTAGCAGGACATGTTCATATTGGCTCATTTACAGTTATCGGGGGCATGACGCCTATTCATCAGTTTGTTCATATTGGTGAGGGTGTAATGATAGGCGGTGCTAGTGCTGTGAGTCAAGATATTCCTCCTTTTTGTTTGGCTGAGGGAAATCGTGCGCTCATTCGAGGACTCAATAGTGTCGGTCTTAAACGAAGATTTGAGAAAGAAGACATTGCTAATATTCAAAATGCTTATAAACAGCTCTTTAGGAGTGAAAACCCTATCAAAGAAACGGCTGCAAGGTTGTTGATGAGCGATAGCAGTAATGAAAAAGTCTTGCAAATGTGCAATTTTATTATGGAATCCAAACGAGGAATTCCTTATGAGAGGAAAAATAATGGTTAATAGAGAGTGTAGTTTTTGTGGTTCGAAAGAGAGTAGTGACACAAGACTGATTGCAGGGGATGATGTTTTTATTTGTGAACATTGTGTTATCTCTGCGCATAAAATATTTTTTGGAGATGCAGCAGAAATTGTTACAACGAATGATGAAATGTTTGATCAAGAGTTATTGGCACCTAAAGAGTTAAAAAAAGTTTTAGATGATTTTGTGATCGGTCAAGATCAGGCTAAAAAGATATTTTCAGTTGGTGTGTATAATCACTATAAGAGAATTTTTAAACAAAGTACCATTAAAGACGATACAGAGATTTCAAAATCAAATATTCTATTGATTGGACCAACAGGCAGTGGTAAGACGCTTATGGCACAAACACTAGCACGCTTTTTGAATGTTCCTATTGCGATTTGTGATGCAACCAGTTTGACAGAAGCTGGATATGTTGGGGAAGATGTTGAAAATATTTTGACTAAATTACTTCAATGCGCCAATGGCGATATCAAAAAAGCAGAACAAGGTATTGTATTTATCGATGAAATCGATAAGATTGCAAGAATGAGTGAAAATCGTTCTATTACCAGAGATGTTTCGGGTGAGGGCGTTCAGCAGGCATTATTGAAAATTATCGAAGGAAGTGTGGTCAACATTCCACCAAAGGGCGGACGAAAGCATCCTAATCAAGATTTTATTCAAATTGATACAACTAATATCTTATTTGTTTGTGCGGGAGCTTTTGATGGACTTGAAGAGATTATCAAACGCCGTATTGGTAAAAATGTATTAGGATTTGAGCAAGAAAAACGCACTAAAACACAAGATGCAGGACTCTTTGAACTTGTTGAACCAGATGATTTAGTACATTATGGATTGATTCCAGAACTTATTGGTCGTTTACATGTAACCGCAAAACTCTCTGCTATTACCAAAGATGACATGGTTCGCATTTTAACAGAACCAAAAAACGCTATCTATAAACAATATAGAAAACTTTTTGCTATTGATGATGTGGAACTTTCTTTTGAAAAAGAAGCCCTTGAAGCCGTAGCTGAACTTGCTATTAAGCGAAAGACGGGTGCGAGAGGACTTCGAAGTATTATGGAAGACATGATGGTCGATGTGATGTATGAACTTCCAGAACTTGGGGGTTATGAGATTATGATTACGAAAGATTCTGTAATGAATGGTGAAAAACCACTGTATATTAAAAAAGACAAAAAAAGCGCGTAAAGAAGGACATAAGGCATGATTTTAGACAAGTTAATAGGATTTTTTTCAAGCGATATGAGTATCGACCTTGGAACTGCCAATACACTCGTATTGGTGAAAGGCAAAGGGATTATCATCAATGAACCCTCTGTGGTTGCAGTTCAACGCAACAAATATGGAAAACAGAGTATTTTAGCAGTCGGTAAAGAAGCTAAAAATATGGTCGGTAAGACTCCAGGAGACATCGAGGCAATTCGTCCGATGCGAGATGGTGTTATCGCCGATTTTGATATGACTGAAAAGATGATTCGTTACTTTATTGAAAAAGCACACAGAAGAAAAAGTTTTTTAAGACCAAGAATTATTATCTGTGTTCCCTATGGACTGACACAAGTAGAGCGCAAAGCTGTTCGAGAATCTGCGATGAGCGCAGGGGCTAGACAAGTATTTTTAATTGAAGAGCCAATGGCAGCTGCGATTGGTGCAGGTTTACCGGTAAGAGAACCTCAAGGAAGTTTAGTTGTGGACATCGGTGGCGGTACGACTGAAATCGGTGTTGTTTCATTAGGTGGTCTGGTTATTAGTAAATCTATCAGAGTGGCAGGTGATAAAATTGATCTTGCTATCGTAGATTATGTTAAGAAAAAATATAACTTGCTCATTGGTGAGAGAACAGGTGAAGAAATTAAAATTGCTATTGGAACAGCTGTTCCTATGGATGAGCCGCTGACAATGATGGTAAAAGGTCGTGACCAAGTGAGTGGATTACTCAGTCGTATAGAGCTTACCAGTGAAGATGTTAGAGATGCTATTAAAGAACCACTTAAAGAAATAGCAGATGCGCTCAAAGATGTTTTAGAAGTTATGCCTCCAGATCTTGCAGGTGATATTGTTGAAAATGGTGTTGTCTTAACAGGTGGTGGAGCCTTAATTCGAGGTTTTGACAAATACCTCTCCGACATTGTAAAGCTTCCTATTTTTGTAGCTGACGAGCCACTTTTGGCAGTTGCAAAAGGTACGGGAAAAGCCTTAGAAGAGATTGATTTATTACAACAATTGTCGAATGAATAGTAAATTCAAAATATTTGTACTTCTTGGAGTTTTTGTGTTTGTATCTCTACGATACGGCACAGAAGCTCGAAATATCATAGGTGGAATTAATAATAAAATTTTAACCACCTATGTTGAGATGAAAAATAATTTTGAACAAGAAATAAATGAGCATATATCACAAAGAGAAGAGATAGTAAGGCTAAGAGCTGAAAATCAGAAATTACAAAAATCAGCCATTCTCTCGATTGCTTTTGCGGGTAAACTCAATGAGTTGCTCAAAGAAAATAATAGTACAGAATATCATCCTGATATAGCGTTAGTAAAATCAATAGGCTATGTCAATCTTAATGATTATGGAAAAGTTTGGATAGATTTTAAAGATTTTAACCAAAGTCGTATCTATGGTCTACTGCATCAAGGGTATGCTGCTGGTATTGTAGTCCAAAATGATGGTTTGCCTCAAGGATTATTACTCAGTGATCCAAAATCTATTTTTTCAGTCTATATAGGCTCAGCCAAAATGCAAGGTGTTGCTTATGGAAATCGAAAAGAAGTTTTAGTCAAATATATTTCCCAATGGCTTCAGCCAAAAGTGGGAGATGAAGTGATGACCAGTGGCTTAGATAAGATTTTTTTTGAAGGAATTAAAGTGGGTGTTGTTACCGAAGTGATAGAAGAAGAATCTTCTAAAACAGTTGTAGTTAAGCCATATATAACACCAAGTGTTCCGGCTTATATGCATATTATTACGGGGCAGTAAATAGTTTTGAATCCAGTGTCTATTGGGCATTGGATTGAATACTACTAAGAAGATCAAAGGAAAGAGATGCCAAAACGCCAAGATATTAAAACAATACTCCTTATCGGATCAGGTCCTATTATTATTGGACAAGCCTGTGAATTTGACTATTCGGGAACACAAGCTGCAAAAACTTTAAAAGAGTTAGGTTATAGAGTCGTCCTTGTCAACTCAAATCCTGCAACCATTATGACTGACCCTGAATTTGCTGATAGAACTTATATTGAGCCAATTACAGAAGAAGTGATCGAGCGCATCATCGCTAAAGAGGGTGTTGATGCTATACTTCCAACAATGGGCGGACAAACTGCTCTCAATGTGGCGATGAGTATGCACCAAAAGGGCATGTTAGAGGGGATTATATTTTTAGGTGCAAACCCTGCAGCCATTAAGAAAGGTGAAGATAGACAAGCTTTTAAAGAAGCGATGATAAAAATAGGCATGGATTTACCCATCAGTGCATATGCTTACAATCTTGAAGAAGCACATTTGGCTGCTGAGAAAATAGGTTTTCCACTTATCATCAGAGCATCCTATACACTAGCAGGTGGTGGAAGTGGCGTTGCTTATAATATTGATGAATTTAAAGATTTGGCTTCAGCAGGTCTTGATGCCAGTCCTATTAATGAAATTTTGATTGAAGAGTCACTTTTGGGTTGGAAAGAATACGAGATGGAAGTCATTCGTGACAATGCAGACAACTGCATCATCGTTTGCTCCATCGAAAACTTCGACCCGATGGGTGTTCATACAGGTGATAGTATCACGATTGCTCCAGCACTCACTTTGACAGATAAAGAATACCAAAAAATGCGAAATGCCTCTTTTGAGATTTTGCGTGAAATAGGGGTTGATACGGGCGGTAGTAATGTACAGTTTTCTATCTGCCCAAAAACAGGTCGTATGACTGTTATTGAGATGAATCCGCGAGTTAGCCGAAGTTCTGCTCTTGCTTCTAAGGCAACAGGCTATCCTATTGCAAAGGTGGCGACCTTGTTAGCCGTTGGTTTTACCCTAGATGAGATTAAAAATGATATCACGGGAACTGCGGCAAGTTTTGAACCTGTTATCGATTACATTGTGACCAAAATCCCACGATTTACTTTTGAAAAATTCCCACTTGCTGATTCTACGCTAACTACTTCCATGAAAAGTGTAGGTGAAGTTATGGCGATTGGTCGAACTTTTAAAGAGTCTTTCCAAAAAGCATTGTGTTCTCTTGAAACCAATTTAAGTGGATTTGAAAGTATCAAAGCCGATGATGAAAAACTCAAAAATGAGATTAGACGACCAAATTGTGACAGACATCTCTATCTTGCGGAGGCATTTAGAAGAGGTTATAGTGTTGATGATGTTTTCAATCTCAGTAAAATTGACCCGTGGTTTTTAGGACAAATTAAAGAGATTGTTGATTTTGAAAAAAAGATTGATATGTTTATCCTTAATGATGAAAAACTTTTAAGACTGGCTAAAACACAAGGTTTTTCAGACAAGATGATTGCTAAGCTTATCAACAAAGAAGATAATTTAGAATTGACACAAAATGATATCTATTTTGCACGAACCAAGCTGGGCATTGATTTTGAATACAACGAAGTGGACACTTGTGCGGCTGAGTTTAAAGCGCTTACGCCTTATTTATATTCAAGTACCAACATCACTAAACTTCCACTCGCCGCAAAAGAAAAATCTAATGATAAAAAAGTGATGATTATCGGTGGAGGGCCAAACCGTATTGGGCAAGGCATTGAGTTTGACTATTGTTGTGTTCATGCTGCTTATGCGTTAAATGATATGGGTGTTAAAACCATTATGTATAATTGCAATCCTGAAACGGTTTCGACTGATTATGACACCAGTGATATTTTGTATTTTGAACCGATTGATTTTGAACATGTCAGAAGTGTGGTTGAAAAAGAAAATCCAGATGGAATTATCGTTCATTTTGGTGGACAAACACCGCTTAAGTTAGCCAAAAGACTAACAGTTATCGGAGCCAAAATCATCGGAACAACTGCTAGAGTCATTGATATGGCAGAAGATAGAGAGAAGTTCTCACAGTTCATTAAAGAGAACAACATCAAACAACCCAATAATGCGACAGCTACGAGTGAAGAAGAAGCTATTGAGAGAGCTAAAGAGATTGGTTATCCTGTGCTTGTTCGTCCAAGTTATGTTCTTGGTGGACGGGCAATGCGTATCGTTTATAATGAGAGTGAATTACGTACTTATATGAACGAAGCTGTTAGTGTTAGTCATAACTCTCCTGTTCTCATTGACCAGTTTTTGGATCGTGCTATCGAGGTAGATGTGGATGCCATTTGTGATGGCAAAGAGGTTTATGTCGGTGGCATTATGCAACACATCGAAGAAGCAGGCATTCACAGTGGTGATAGCGCTTGTTCACTACCCTCTATCTCTTTGAGCGATGAGCTTTTGACAAAAATAGAATCACAAACCAAACAAATCGCCCTTAACCTAGGCGTTGTTGGTTTAATGAATATCCAATATGCTATCTATCAAGACGATGTTTATATGATTGAAGTTAATCCAAGAGCAAGCCGCACTGTACCATTTGTGAGTAAAGCTACGGGTATTCCGATGGCAAAAGTTGCTACAAGAGTGATGTACCAAGGCAATCTAAGAGAAGCGCTTTCCTTTTACGATAAATTTGATGTGATTCGTGAAGGTAATGGTATATTAAAACCTAAAAAATTCGACCATGTTGCTGTTAAAGAAGCTGTGTTTCCATTCAATAAACTTCAAGGTGCAGACTTAATTTTAGGACCTGAGATGAAATCGACAGGCGAAGTTATGGGCATTAGCAAAAATTTCCCAGCATCTTTTGCAAAAAGTCAGATAGCCTCATCCAATGTCTTGCCAAAAAGTGGCGCTGTGTTTATCTCGCTTGTGGATATTGACAAATCGTACGCTAAAGAAATTGGAACAAAATTTGAACAATTAGGCTTTAAAGTCATTGCAACTGGTGGAACCCATAAAGCGCTTTTGGAAGCGGGTGTCAATGCAGAGTTTGTGTACAAAATCTCTGAGGGCCGCCCTAATATCGAAGATAAACTCAAAAATGGTGATGTTTCATTGGTTATCAATACAAGTGATAACAAATCCAGTAAAGATGATGCTAAGAAAATTCGTCAAGCTGTTTTGAGATTCCATATTCCATATTTTACAACAGTGGCTGCTGCATCTGCTGCGACAACAGCGATAGAGTATATTCAAGATAAAAGTGCTCTTGAACCTAGAGCTTTACAAGATTATCTAAACTAAAACCTATGAACCCAAGCCTTGTTTACCTTGCACAAACGGAAACAACGGCTGGGTTCCTCTCTCAAAATGCAGATGCGCTTGCACGCATCAAAAATCGTCCTTTAGACAAATCTTTTCTTATCAGTGTAGATTCTTTTTCTATGCTCAAAACATTGACTCGTATCCCTAAAGCGCATCGACATAGGGTACGAAAAGCGCATAAAACAACTTTTGTTTATCCTTGTGGTTTAGCCATTCGTGTTATTAAAGATACGACACATTTACAATTTTTGCAAAAAATAAAATGGAGTTATTCTACCTCTTCAAATCCTAGTGGAAAGGCTTTTGATGAAGTGTTTGCTCAAGAAAATGCGGATGTTATACTCTTTACATGTAAAGGTTTTTTTGAGTCTAAGCCCTCATCTATTATACGCCTTAGAAAATCAAAAATGAAAAAATTACGATAGGAAAGAGTCGAAATGACCAATAATAGACAACTAAGATGGCAATATGACTCAGATGGCGTTGATTGGGAAGCACTTTCAACACTTTATAAAATTGCTCCGCTTGGAGATAAAAAAGCGGAAGATTTGAAAACGGTTTTTTCAAACAGTAGATATCAATGTTTTGTATATGATAATGATGCCATAGTGGGCGTAGGTAGAGCTTTAGCTGATGGACTTGATGCTTCTTATATTTGCGATGTAGCAATTCATCCGCAGTATCAAAACTTAGGAATTGGCAAAGAAGTTGTCAATAAGCTTATTGAATTTTCAAAAGACCATAATAAGATTATACTGTTTGCAAGTATAGGAAAAGAGCCTTTTTATGCAAAATTGGGTTTTGATAAGATGAATACAGCGATGGCGATATTTAAAAATAGACAAAAAGTTCTCGATTTGGGCTTGGTAAGTGAAATGAAAATAAGTAAAGAATAAGGAAAATATCCCTTTTTTGCTTCCAAAGTTTATGTTATAATTTACAAAATTTCAAAGGAATGGCAATGGCGTATTGGAAATGGGACCCAGCTTTTTCTGTTGATATCGCAGTTATCGACAATCAGCATAAACGCATAATTGACTACATTAATGAACTAGGTACAGTCTCTATGTATCAGAATAAAGACAAAGTGCATACGGTACTTGTATCTTTGATTGATTATACTGTGTCACACTTTTCATTCGAAGAGAGCTTAATGCAAGAAGCAGGTTATAGTATGCTAGAAGCACACAAAAAGGTTCATTTTGCTTTTATTGAACGGATTAATTTCTTTAAAGAACGATATGAAAATGGTGAAGATATCGCAAAGCAACTTATGATGGATCTTCAAATTTGGCTTGTTAATCACATTCAGCACGATGACACAGACTATAAAGAGATCGTTCAAGCAATGCTTCAAAAAAAACAAATCGCTCCTATGGAAGGGCAAATTAAAGACGGATGGCTTACCACAATGATAGATAAATTTTTTAAATAAGCACTTTTGTTATAAAAATTTATCGAGCTAGATTTTTGCTTATGGCTTCAATCTGCCTTCTATGAACAAGCGTGTGAATGAACATAAAAGCACTCCATTCAAAGTTGTTAAATTCGACAAACCACGGATGTTTTTTGGTCATAATGGATTTTTTCTTCGGCAAAGATTTGATGAAGGCGTCATACTTTTCGATAAAGATTAAAAACTCATTGAGCGTATCGGCGTTATTGGCATGAGGTTTGACACCTTGAATGGTTATATCTTGTGTAAATTCTTCTTCATTCGAGAGTGTTTGGATAACACGCATAATCCCATTTCCTACAATGACCAGATGTTCCAAAACCATATTGACTGAAAAATCTCTACTATTATCTTCAATACCAAATATTCTATTGATTAAAACTCTTTTTTGAAGATCATCTTTTTTGATTTTACAGACGACATTTTCTATCGCCTTTACTTCTTTGTGAAGAAGTCTTAAGGCAGATTCCCATGAAAATACAAACTTCACACAAGGCACTAAAAAAGTTTTGATAAAAAGCTTTTCAAATTTTGGTAGACCATCTCCAGGCGCTGCTAATTTCATAGGATATCCTCTCTTTATTTCGAGGATTTTATTTGAATAAAAATTAAAAATAACTTAAAATTAGAGTAATTACTCTAATAAATTCAAATATGCTATAATTCTTGCATGAAAAAAAACATATCACTCACCAAAGAAAAAATAAAACAAGCCACTTTGATGCTATGCAATGAAGGTAATTCATTGTCTGTGAGTACAAATCATATCGCTAAAGCGCTTAGGATATCGACAGGAAATCTTTATTATCACTATAAAAATAAAGAAGAAATTATAAGAGATATCTATCAAGATATGTCATCTACCTTTGAATCCTATAATAGTTTTGAACAAATACAAAGCAGTGAAAATCCCTTAAAAGAGCTATTGCGGATGTTTGATAGTTATGGTGAGTTGTTTTGGGAATATCGATTTTTGATGAGAGATTGTGCCTTACTGATGGCAATAGATTCTGAACTAAAAACGATGTTTGCAAAAAATCAAGCCATAAGAGTAGTCCAAATTGAAGCACTCTTAAAGTTTCTAATTTATCAAGAGATACTTGAAAATATTCCCCAAGAGCAGATAAGTAAACGAGCAAAGTTCAATTGGTTTATAGCTGCCTATTGGCAGGTTTTCACATCAACTTATGATGTTGTATCAAAAGAATCGATAAAGGAAGCAAAAGAGATGCTATTTGAGTTGCAGATATATCCTTTTTTGACACAAAAGGGCAAAGAACTTTTAAGTCAATGATTTGAAATTACAGAAAATAAGGAGCCAATCCTATGAAATGTTTGATCGTATTAGCACATCCTCTTCACGATAGTCTTTGTTCTCATTTAGCAAAAGCAACGATAGTGCATATGGAAAGTAAAGGGTATAACATAACCGTAAAAGACCTTTACAAAGAGAACTTTGATCCTCTCTTAAGAGCAGAGGAAAGGGCAAGTTATTATGCTGAAATGGTGATGGATGAACGCTTAGAAAAAGATATAGCACAGCTCCAAGAAACAGAATCGCTCGTCTTGATTTTTCCTACATGGTGGTTTAGTTTTCCCGCTATTCTTAAGGGTTGGTTTGACCGAGTTTGGGCTCCGGGTTATGCGTACAACCACGCATCAGATTTTGGACCAATTACACCAAATCTCACAAATCTAAGAGAGGTTAAAGTGATTACAACACTTGGTGCTCCATGGTGGGTGGACTTTTTTATCCTTCAAAAACCTGTCAAAAAAATTCTTAAAATTGCCTTGCTAGGAGCTTGTGCAAATAATGCTACTTTTAAGATACTATCACTCTACAACAGTGAGAAACTAGATGATTTAAAGGTGAAAGCTTTCATTCAAAAGATTCAATTGACTTTTTAGATGAGACGCGTTTAGGCTTTTCTGCAAAATTAGTCCTAACTCTTTTGTTTATACCTCTGCTGTACAACCAATCCTAAGATAATCAACACTAATGCGAAGAGGGTTGAGGGTAGTATCTCTTCGCCTACGATATAGTGAATGAAAAAAAGTGATAAGAAAGGCGATAGGAAGATAAGGTTTGATATTTTGGAAACACTGTGGCTGAGTTTTACGGCTTTGAGCCAAAAAACAAAGGTGATGCCCATCTCAAAAAAACCTACATAAATGGCTCCTAAAGTGGCTTTGAAATGAGGCAGGTTTATACCGCCAATATAGAGGATATACAAAGAGATAAAAACAATGCCCACTAAAAAATTACAAAAGAGCCCCACTACGGGATCAGCCTGTGATTTTGAATTAAATATCCAGTAGAGAGACCAAAGCATAGTGCTTAATAACGCTAAAAAGACCCCATAGATATCGGAGAAATGCACACTAAAAGGGTCTCCTTTTGTGGCGATAATCAAAACTCCAAAGTAGCAAATAAAGCCAGCGATGATGTCAATTTTTGAGAGTTTTTGTTTTAAAAAGATGACCGAGAGATACGCAAACATTAATGCCCATGTGTAGTTAATCGCTTGAGCCTCTTGAGCGGGTAAAATCGTGTAGGCTTTGAGCAAAACCAGATAATATAAAAAAGGATTGATGGCTCCCATACCTATGATTAAAAGAGGTTCATTCTTTACATGTAAGCGTATTTGGTGGACTTTTTTTTGATATATGATTATGGTACCCAAGATAAAAAAAGAGCTCAAAGAGGCATAAAACACAAGCTCTAAGGGGCTAATGAGCGCCAAGGTAATTTTAAAAACCGTTGCAGATGTTGACCAGAAGAATACGGAGACTAAGGCATACTTATACGCCAAGATTTGATTTTTTTGCATCTTATAAGCTTTGCAAATAATCTTTAACAACGATGACTAAATTGTCAATAATCTCATCTGAATAACGCACCGCTTCAGCCTCTTCATTGGCGACAATAGCATCAATCATCTTCGTATGCAAGATAGAACACGAATACATATCTTCGCTTCCTTTGAAGTAATACCAAAAGCGTCTACTCTTTACATGTAAAGGTATAGCAGCTTGTGCGGCAAACTCATTTCTAGCGATTTTAAAGATAAAATGGTCTAACTCTTCATCCGCTCTTAGATAACCATCAACTTCATCATTTCCCACGGCATCTTGCATCTGTTTTTTAAGGGATAAAATCTTCTCTTTTTCAAAAGGGGTTGCATATTTGGTGGCTCTTTGAATCAATAAGGTGTCAAGTACTCTTCGTGTTTCAAGCATTGCGAGTTGGTCTATCATATTGATATCACTGATTTCAATGCCTCGTCTGGGAATAATTCGTATCATTGATTCGTTGGACAATCGCAAAAGGGCTTCTCTCAAAGGTGTTCTGCTAATACCTGAGATTTCCATAAGCTCTTTTTCGGAGTAAATCTTGGCTGGTTCTAATTTCAGGGTTACCAACAACTCTTCGAGGATATAGTAAGCTTTTGTTGATAAATTGTTGTCGCTCATGGTCTCACCTTTGGATTAAAAAACTCTTGACATTGTATCTTTTTTTCTGATATGCTTCTGATATATCAACAGTATATCAGAAATTTTCTGCTAAAACAAGGAGCATTTGTGCAAAGTATTAAAGAAATTATTGGGAAGGTAGAGACAAACACTGTTGCCGAAAGAGCCGCTTGTGAACAAGGTAATTTTTACGAACCCATCAACAATAATGCGATAGGTCCTGGCATGAATGAGCGCATTCAAAAACTTCGTAAACTCAGCTTCGAAGCCATACCCAGCATCTCCATCGAAAGAGCGCTCCATCAAACGGCTTTTTATAAAGAAAATCTTGGAAAACACTCCACGCCTGTTCTGCGAGCCTTAACCTTTTTAGATCATTGCGAAAAAAAGAGTCTTTATATGGGAGAAAATGAACTCATTGTGGGTGAACGAGGCCCCAAACCCAAAGCGATTCCTACATTTCCTGAGCTAACATGTCATAGTGTCGAAGACTTAGAGATACTCAATTCTCGTGAGCAACAACCTTATACTATAAGCCAAGAAGATATCGACATTTACGCTAAAGAAGTCATTCCGTATTGGAAGGGAAGAACGCAAAGGGAGAGGATTTTTAGCCATGTGCCCATAGAGTGGAAACGAGCTTATGAGGCGGGAGTTTTTACCGAATTTATGGAACAAAGAGCTCCAGGGCATACGGTTTTAGATGGGAAAATCTATAAAAAAGGCATGTTGGATTTTAAAAAAGAGATAGAAGCGCATTTGGACTCGCTGGATTTTATGAACGACCCTGAGGCAACCGATAAAGCAGAGCAGTTAAAGGCGATGAGCATATCGTGCGATGCGGTGATTGTTTTTGCAAACCGCCATGCGGATTTGGCAGAACAAAAAGCGCAAAGTGAAAAAAATCCTCAACGAAAAAAAGAGTTAGAAAAAATTGCAGCAGTGTGTCGTAGAGTTCCCGCTCACGCACCTCGTACTTTTCATGAAGCGATACAAATGTATTGGTTTGTTCATCTAGGAACGATTACGGAGCTTAACGGTTGGGATTCTATGAACCCTGGGCATTTTGACCAACACTTAGCACCCTTTTACGAGAAAGAGATAAAAGAGGGAACTTTGAGCCGCGAAGAAGCCAAAGAGTTACTTTCGTGCGTTTGGATAAAATTCAATAACCACACCGCTCCACCGAAAGTAGGAATTACGGCAAAAGAGAGTGGCACTTATAATGATTTTACCAACATCAATATAGGTGGTGTCAAAATCGATGGTAGCGATGGTGTAAGCGAAGTCTCCTATCTTATGCTTAATGTCACCGAAGAATTACACTTACTTCAACCAGGTACTTCTGTGCATATCGCACCCAAAACGCCCAATAAATTTTTAAATGCTGCATGTAAAGTGATTCGCCAAGGGCATGGGTATCCTTCTGTTTTCAATCCTGATACCTACATTATGGAGATGGTAGGCATGGGAAAATCCATCACCGATGCGAGAGAGGGTGGATGTAGTGGGTGTATCGAAGTGGGTGCTTTTGGCAAAGAAGCCTTTTTATTGACAGGTTATTTAAATGTCCCAAAAATTATAGAGATAACGCTTAACAATGGCATAGACCCGCTCACAGGCAAAGTTGCAGGTATTAAAACGGGAGATCCAAGAGAGTTTAAAAGTTACGAAGAGCTTTATGAAGCTTTTTTAAAGCAGTTACATTTTGTGGTCGATCAAAAAGTCAAAGTGAGTAACTACATCGATAGGATGTTTGCCAAATATGCCCCTGCACCCTTCCTTTCTGTTGTCATTGATGATTGTATTCAAAAAGGAAAAGATTATTACGATGGCGGGCCGCGATACAATACTAACTATATCCAATGCACGGGGCTTGGTACTGTTACCGATAGTCTCTCAACAATCAAAAAGCATGTTTTTGAAGATAAAACATTGAGTATGGATAAACTTTTAACAGCGGTTGCTAACAACTTTGAAGGAGAGGAAAAACTTCGCCAAACCATCATCAATAAAACACCATTTTTTGGCAATGATGATGATTATGCAGACGCTATTGCGTGCAAGGTTTACGATGATTTGGTTAAAGCGATAGATGGAAAACCTAATATCAAAGGGGAATATTTTCATCTTAACATGCTCTCAACAACCTGCCATATCTATTTTGGAAAAGTCATGGGTGCAATGCCCAATGGAAGGCTTGCACATAAATCTATCTCTGATGGAACTTCACCTTCTCATGGATGTGACATCAAAGGGCCTAGTGCAGTTATTCGTTCACTCACTAAGCTAGACCATACCCGAAGTGGCGGAACTTTGCTTAACCAAAGGTTTTTACCAAGCCTCTTAAAACGCGATGAGGACATCATCAAATTAGGCCAACTTATCAGAAGTTATTTTACACTAGGCGGTCATCATATTCAGTTTAATATCGTTGATACCGCTACTTTAAGAGCAGCACAACAAGCGCCTGAGGAGTATAAAGATTTGCTTGTTCGCATGGCAGGTTATAGTGATTATTTTAATGATATGAATGATGACTTGCAGCAAGAAGTTATTGACCGCACTGAAAATGAAAGTTTTTAATGAGCCTTATTTTTGATGTTAAACGCTATGCCATCAATGATGGACCAGGTATCAGGATTACGATATTTTTAAAAGGATGTCCTTTATCGTGCGTGTGGTGTCATAACCCTGAGAGTATCGAAAAGAGAGTTGAAAAACTCTTTACCCGTTCTAAATGTATTGGGTGCAAGGCGTGCGTTGAGCGTTGTGAAAACCATGCATGTACTCTTACAAAAGAGGGCATACTAACCGATACAAACGCGTGTTTGTTATGTGGCAAATGTGCCGAGGTTTGTCCAACGGGAGCGACCCAGATGTCAGGCATGCAATACCCCATTGAGGAGATAATGGCTATCATCAAAAAAGAGACACTGGTGATGGACCAATCAGAAGGCGGCGTCACATTTTCAGGAGGAGAACCGCTCTTTCATCATGAATTTTTAGTGAAATTATTGGATGAATGTGGCAAAGAAGAGATTCACCGTTGTGTTGACACCACAGGTTTTACAAGTGCTAAAAAGCTCTTGGAAGTGGCTTCTCGGTGTGAGCATTTTTTATACGATTTAAAGGTGATGGACGATGAAAAACACAAACAATACACCGGTGTTAGTAACGCTCAAATCTTAAGTAACTTGCAACTTCTAGCAAGCACCGATGTCAACATTAACATCAGAATACCGCTCATCAAAGGGCTTAATGATGATGACGAAAACATACACCAAACCGCTTTGTTTATCAATGCCTTACACAAAAAACCTCTCATGGTTAATATCCTTCCCTATCATAGCATTGCCCAAAAAAAATACGAAAAATTAGGAAGAATTGAGAAATTTATCAAGATGGAAGAGCCCGATATTGCTTGCCAAAAAAGAGTTATAAGTCTTTTTGAATCCCATGGAATCAAAGCAATGATTGGCGGATGATGTTTACATGTAAGCACCAGAAGTGACATCGTACTACCCAATATAGTAGATGGTCACTTCTGGTTAGAGGTCTTTATCCTAGTTTGCTTGTATCGATTACATTATAATCAAGTCCTAATTTTTTAGCAGGAATACCCAATGCTAAACCTACCAATTGAGAAAGGTGAAGAATAGGCACTCGTGCTTTCGATTTAGTCGTATCTTGCGCATCAGCTTGATAAATATCTAATTGCATTTGGCACAGAGGACAGGGTGTTACCACACAATGTGCTTCACTTTTAGCCGCACTATTCACAATGCCACTCGTCATTTTCATAACTGATTTTTCAGCAGGATAAACTGCGTGGAAACCACAACAATCCAAACGCTTTTCAAACGGAACGACTTGTGCCCCTAAAGCTTTCACAACTGTCTCAAAGCTGGTTGGATTAACCGAACTCTCAAAGCCTAGATCTTTTTCAGGTCTGACACTATGGCAACCATAAAAGACAGCGACTTTAAGATTGGAAAGTGGTTTTTTCACTTTCGCTTTAATCTCTTCTACATTTTGAGCGAGTAACCAAAGAAGACTAGTGACTTCACTTGTCCCTTGATAATTCATATTGCCTTTGGCTAAAAAGGTATTGATTCGCTCTTTTTGACCGTTATCTAGTTGTGCTTTAGCACGGCGTAGCATCAATAAACAAGTACTACAGGTTGTAAGCACTGGCAAATTCATCTTCTCAGCTAAAGCAAGATTTCGTGCATTGGCAACCAAGGTTGCTAATGGGTCAACATCTTGTGCTTGAGAAGCACCACAACAACTCCATCCATTTATCTCTTTAAGTGTAATTCCCAAAATTGGAGCGATGGCTTCAATAGACATTTTAGCTTCAATTGCGGCTTGAGTAAGCACGCATCCAGGGAAAAAAGCGAATTCTTTTTGCATGTGGTTACTCCTTGTTTGCAGCATGTGCTGCTTCAATCATTTTTACCAAGTCTTTATGACCTTCAATGGTATGACCACCAAATATCTCTAGTGGGTTCATTTTGCCTGCACCCATTAAAGTAATGGCTGTTCCAGCGCGAAGTGCAGTACTGACACCTTCAGTTCTAAGGGCAAGACGAATCTCATTAAGACGACCTGAGTCTTCGACTAAATCGGTGTAGAACGATTTTGCGTGTGCTGGACCTACACCACTGTTTAAGCCTTTTCGCATTGCAAGGGCGCGTAAGCTCGCGATGTCATCGGCGGAGCTAATATGTTTTGGACAACGGTTCGCACACTCTTGGCAGTGAACACAGTTCCACAAACCATTGGTTACAGAAGGTTTAACATGAATCATCGGATCTTTGGAACGCGAATCATTCGCGGCACGCCACGCATGGGTAAAGACAAATGGTTCCATATAATCACTGTTGTCAGCTGAAAGTTTATTACACTCAGACGCACATACACCACACAGAATACAATCCCATTGTTTAATGATACGATCAAACTCTTCTTGATTTTGGCGACATCCCTCTTTGACTGAAAATTCAGATTTTGCTACAAGTGCAGGTTTGATTTTGCGTAGGTTTTCCATCGCAGGTTCCCAATCAACCACAAGATCAGAAATCACTTTGAAGTTTGCCAAAGGGGCAATACGGAATGTATCGGTATCTTTGTACTCTTCAAAAAGCTCTGTCATCTTACTATCACACGCAATGTACGCATGTCCATTGACACGCACACCACAGGCGCCACAAATCGCACAACGACAAGATGCTGTAAAGTTGAGTGTTACATCTTGCGTCTGCTTAATTAAAAGCAATACACTTAATAAGGTTAATGCTTCAATATCTTTTTTTTCTACCGTATAGGTTTGCTCATAGCTTTTTTTGCCATCAAAGCGTTCAATGATAAATTTCATTAGTATTTCCTCTCCTCAACTTTAAACTGGGTGATTTCGACATCTCTCCAGCCTATTTGCAACTTACCGCTCTCATTCATCGTGACCATAGAGTGTTTTAGGAAGTTCGCATCATCGCGTTTCAAGAAGTCTTCTCTGGTATGTGCACCACGAGACTCTTTACGCTCGCTTGCAGCCAAACACGCCGCTTGAGATAAAAGCAACAAGTTACCCAGTTCAACATACTCTGTAAATGCAGTGTTATATACTGGATTTGGATTGGGGATGCGTAAAGTTTTGTAGCGCGCTTGAAGCTCTTCTAAACCACTTGATAAAGAGGTCAATTTAGCTTGTGTACGGAAAATTCCCATATTGTCCCAGTTTTGAGCACCGAGTTCTTCACGAATCGCATACATCGCTTTGGCATCGCCACTGTTGCTAGTCACTTCTTTGAAACGGCTATTCCACTGGAATGCTAAATCATGAAGGCGTTTACCTGCACTAAAATCTGCTTTACTGGCATATGCCGCTGCACCTTCGCCTGCAATTTTTCCAGTCACAACGGCATCAGAGAGTGAGTTACCGCCCAAACGGTTTGCACCATGGATCGAAACACATGAAGCTTCACCTGCGCTAAAGAGTCCAGGAATTGGGGTTGACATATCATCAAATTTTGCAACATCTATACCACCCATAGAGTAGTGCGCCGTTGGTCTGATAATCATCGGCTGATCGACAAGATCAATGTTCTCAAAAAGCTTGCCTACATGGCGAATTTGTGGTAAATCTTTAATAATTTTTTCTTTACCTAAATGTCTAACATCTAGTAAAACATACGCCTCAAGTCCTTGACCAAACGCTCTTCCCTCACGGATTTCAGTCTCAATCGCACGCGCTACGATATCACGAGGTCCTAATTCCATTTTACTCGGAGCGTATTTTTTCATAAAGCGCTCGCCTTGGTTGTTGAGCAAATAACCGCCCTCACCACGAGCTGCTTCGGTAATAAGTGTACCACCGTGAACAACACCGGTTGGATGGAACTGAACCATCTCTGGGTCTTTAAAGGCAACACCTGCTCTTAAAGCCGCCGCAACACCATCACCCGTTGAGATATAAGGGGTAGAAGTACGATTCCAGAAAATGCGGGTATAACCACCCGTTGCGATAATAACTGATTTTGCACGAACAGGAGCGATATCGCCGGTACGAATGTTGCGAAGCACAGCACCCTCACAGCGACCATTATCCACACCAATGTCAAGGAGTTCGTGATCCATCAAAAATTTAACACCACTGCTAATGGCATCATTCAAACAAGTATGCGCAACAATATGCCCTGTTTTATCAGCAGAGAAGTTACAACGCACTTTTGAAGCACCACCAAAAGGTCTTGCTTTGACTTTGCCCTCTTTGGTACGAGAAAAAGGCATCCCTAAATAGTCTAATTCATTAATCGCTTCACCAGCGGCTTTACAGAATTTGATCGAAGAGTCTTGATCGACAAGAAAGTCACCACCTTTAACGGTATCGTAAGCATGGAGTTCATAAGAGTCACCCTTACTAAAATCAACAACACCATTGATACCACCCTCAGCCATCGTCGTTGCACTGCGTGAAGGCATTGTCTTGCTCACGACGACCACGCTAAGCTTTGGATTTTTTTTCATTGCGTTAACCGCAGCACGAAGCCCTGCACCACCAGAACCAATAATTAAAACATCACACGACGGCATTTTTGTGTCAGATGTTGTTGTAGAAGAGGCAGCATATGCTTTCTCAAGACCACCCGTACCAACCATTAATGCACCCATGGTTATACAGGCCGACTGCAGAAATTCTCTGCGGGTAAACTGTTCAGTCATAAAGATTTCCTTAGAAGTAAATGCGGATGTCTTTGAAGTGCCTATTGATACTATGAGTCATATCAGTATTGCTTCAAAGTCATTTTCCAAGCGGATACTAGTGATACCATCGCTGATATCGCCAGTAACAACCAAGTGCTAACGCTTTTAATGGCGTCACTCAAATCCTTAGCGATAAACACACTACTATATTTATCGCTACTACAGCCACCAAACTAATATTTAGTATTACTGTTTATGAAATTGTAGCACTCAGGTAGTGACAAAAATGGGATTTTATAAATACTTTACATGTAAGAAAAAACGCTCCTCGTTTTGAAGAGCGTTTTGCGTGTTTATTTATGAGTCAAAACACGGGTGGCATTGAGTACAGCAATGAGCGCAACGCCCACATCGCCAAAGACGGCTTCCCACATCGTGGCAATTCCCATCGCTCCCATGATCAAAATAATCCCTTTAACACCTAGGGCAAAGATGATGTTTTGCCAAACGATGGCATGAGTTTTATGGGCAATTTTAAGCGCGGTGGCAACTTTACTGATCTCATCAGTCATGATGACAATATCTGCGGCTTCAATCGCCGCGTCAGAACCAACCCCACCCATCGCGATGCCGATGTCTGCGCGTGCCAGTACGGGCGCGTCGTTGATGCCATCTCCCACAAAGACGGTTTTGCCTTTGCCACTTTTGCGTGCCATAATTTCTTCAAGTTTCTCCACTTTTTGATGCGGTAAAAGCTCTGCTTCAACATGCGTGATGCCAAGCTCTTTGGCGACCTTTTCAGCGGTGGCTTTATTGTCCCCTGTGAGCATCACGATGTCTTTGATACCCAGTGCATGGAGTGCTAAAATGGCTTGTTTGCTATCCACTTTGGGTGTATCGGCGATGATGAGGTAGCCTGCTAAGACGCCCTCCACAACGACATAAACGACGGTGTCGGGCGTGTCGAGTCGCTCATGGGTGATGGCATGCTCAAGAAGAAGTTTATCGTTGCCTGCAAGAACGGTTTTGCCCTCAATGGTCGCTTTGACACCATAGCCTGCAAGCTCTTCATAGTTGCTCACAACCGCTTCCAACGGCTCTATGTACGCGCGTTTGATGGAAAGTGCGATGGGGTGGCTTGAGTGCATCTCAGCCAGAGCGGCAAGGCGCAGAACATCCACTTCACTGTAGCCGTGTAGTGCGGTGATAGAGGTAACGCTGAAAACCCCTTTTGTGAGGGTTCCTGTCTTGTCAAAAACGACGGTATCGACGCCATTAAGCGCTTCAAGGAAGTTGCCCCCTTTGACCAAAATGCCGTTTTTAGACGCACCACCGATGCCTCCGAAGAAACTAAGCGGAATGGAAACGACCAATGCGCACGGGCATGAGACAACAAGGAAAACTAAGGAGCGTCTAAACCAGTCGCTTAAAAGCGCGTCTTGCATCAAAAGCGGTGGCACAAATGCGAGTAGGGCGGCGGAGATGACGACAATGGGCGTATAGTATTTGGCAAAAGTGGTGATAAATTGCTCTGTTTTGGCTTTTTTAGCGCCCGCATTTTGCACAAGGTCTAAGATTTTTGAGACGGTAGATTCTGAGAAAAGTTTGGTCGTTTCAATGATAATTACACCCGTTTTATTGATGGTTCCAGAGAGCACTTCGTGTCCTACCGCAACCTCTTTGGGCAACGATTCGCCCGTAAGTGCAGAAGTGTCCAGCGTCGAGCGACCCTCTAAAATAATGCCATCGAGTGGAATTTTCTCTCCAGGTCTGACGATAATGTGACTGCCTAAAGCAACATCACTTGGGTTGACTTTTTGCTCGCCAGTTTCACTTTGTAGGTTCGCAAAATCAGGGCGAATGTCCATCAGTTTGGTGATGGATTTGCGAGAGCGATCAACCGCTAAGTCTTGGAAAAATTCACCGATGCGGAAAAAAAGCATTACCGCAACACCCTCAGGGTACTCGCCGATGCTAAAAGCTCCAACGGTGGCAAGTCCCATCAAAAAGTTTTCGTCAAAAACATGCCCTTTAAAAAGGTTGGTGACCGCCATGTAGAGGATTTCGCCACCCACTAAGAAAAAGCTGATCAGATAGGTCCAAAACATCAATGGATTGCTCTCATCCATCACAATAGCGGAGACGAAGAGCACCGCGCCGATGCAAAAGGTGAAGAAATGCCACGATTTGAGCATCTCCATCACGCTAGAATCGCCTAAACCGTGATGGTGTTCATGTTCGTGGTCATGATGCGCATGGGCATCTGGCACAATGGGTTGACACCTACTGCAACAACTTCCCGTTGTCGCATCGCATGTTTGGGGAGCGGTCTCATGAAATTGCATACTCAAATCCTCTTGGTTCTAAAATGTGTTCTAAGCCTTGATTAAAAATGGCTTTAATATGTTCGTCATCGAGTGAATAAAAAACGACTTTTCCCTCTTTGCGGTGTTTTACAAGCCTCGCTTGACGCAAAACGCGAAGTTGATGAGAGATGGCAGACTGCGTCATGTGTAAAAGCTCCGCGATATCGCAAACACACATCTCCGCTTCAAAAAGTGCCGAGATGATTTTCACGCGCGTCGTATCACCAAAGACTTTGAAGAGTTCTGCTAGGTCGTAAAGTTTCTCTTCTTGAGGCATTTTTTTCTTGACCATTTCGATGACATTTTCATGCACAATGTCGCAACTGCAAAATTCGTCGCCCATCCTAAATCCTTTTTAAATTATGTATAAATGTTCATATGAACAATTGCTCATATATTAAAACAACTTAAATTAGAAAAAGCTTAAAATGATAGATAAACTCAAAAAGTTTTACATGTAAAGAAATATAAAATAATTAACTCCTTTTATATTTAGTAAATAAAGTAAAAATGGTATAGAATAATTCCTATGGTGCCAACTTAGCTTGGCGTGTATAGGAATTATTCTATAAAATTAAAAGGAGAAATGATGAAAATCGTAAAAATTTTAATGTCGATGCTTTTGTGTGCTTCGTTGTCCTATGCAGAATCGATTGCCGACCAAAAAAAATCTATCAATAATGAGAGCCAAGAGACACTTAAAATGCTTTATAAAGCGTATCCAAACTCAGAAAGTGCTATCAAAAAAGCTTACGGTTATGCCACATTTAGCAATATAGGTGTCAATGTTATCTTCTTTTCTGCTGAGGGTGGAAGTGGCATAGCAGTCAATAATAAAACCAATAAAAAAACCTATATGAAGATGGCTTCTGGTGGTGTAGGCATTGGTCTTGGGGTGAAAGACTTTAGAGCTATTTTTATTTTTGACAATAAAGAAGTCCTTGAATCCTTCGTCAATAGTGGTTGGGAAGCCAATGCACAAGCAGATGCTGCCGCAAAATCAGACAACAAGGGTGATTCAGCAGAGGGTGCCGTTACGGTGCAACCTGGTATCAAACTCTATAAACTCACCAAAAATGGCTTAGCACTGCAAGCGACGATACAAGGAACGAAGTACTGGAAAGACGGTGATTTGAATTAGAATGTGTGAAAATCTTTACATGTAAAGATTTTTATTTCTAAAATTGCATTTTTTTAATGTCACTTTAGTGTAAAATTAGGCATTACAAAAAGGATAAATGATGGCACTAGGAGATAAATTGGTTATGAGTGATGAGACAGCCAAAGGCTTGGTGAATGGTATCAAGGTCGGTGGTTTTTGGGGGAGAGTAGTGGGTTATTTTTTGTTTGGCGTGCCTATGTTCGCAGTTTTATTTCTAGTTATGGTTTGTGGTGGTGGCGAGTTTATTGTACATAAATTTGGTCTCCCCAATAATGCGGATTTTATAATGAGTCTAATGTTTATTTTAACAGTTCTTCTTTTTATATTGATTGAATGGCGTGTTCGTTCATGGAGACGAAAG
>JAQWCT010000139.1 GCA_028705785.1 Sulfurospirillaceae bacterium
TGAGCCTACATCAAAGGTCATTCCATTTTCATCTTTACATGTAAGAGAGCCTAAGAGGTTTTTGTTTTTGCCATCGCCAAGATTATGGGCGATAACTTGACATTCTGCATCGTAAAAACTTTTGACTTTGAGTACATTGCTGTCTCGTTTGGTGGCGTATTTTGAGTCTGGATTGCGAACTACGATGCCTTCTCCACCCATTTTTTCGACTTCTTTGAGGAAACTTTTGAGGTGCGCTTCATCTTTACATGGTAGCTGTTTGATGATTCTAATAGATTCTATGTGATTGAGTTTGAGATAGTACTCTAACTTTGAAAGCCTTTGTAGTAATCCGCCATTGGCACTAGGTACATCGAAGATATTGTAAGTCAAGTCTTTCCAGCCATCGTGAGGTTCTTTTTTCTTGACGATAGAGACGATTCGTTCAAAATCACCTCGTTTACTCCAAAGTTCACCATCGAGTTCAAAAGGTGGGAAATTTTCCGTAAACCAAGCAGGAGCATTGAGTTCAAGTCCACCTCTTGAAATGAGTTTTTTACCATCCCAATAGGCTCTTACACCATCGAGTTTTTCGCTCATCAACCAACCCGTGACATTTTGGTCTTCATACTCTTTGAGAAGCATTAAGTCTGGTTTACCAGCAAAGAGAGCCGTAGCAAAAAGAAATAAAAGAACGATTTTTTTTATCACGCTTCTAACCCTTGATATTTTTTCAGATACCACTTAATGGTTTTAACGATGCCACTTTCAAAATTTTCTTCTGCTTCCCAGCCTAGTTTTGTTTCTAACTTCGTTGCATCAATGGCATAGCGCCTATCATGCCCTGCTCTATCTTCTACAAAGGTTATCAACTCTTCGTAAGAGCCAACTTTTGGGACTAAGCTATCAAGAATTTCACAAATTTTATGGGCGATATAAAGATTGTCTCGCTCATTGCGTCCACCGATATTATACACTTCGCCACTGTTGCCTTCGTGGTAAACCAAATCAATGCCTTTACAATGGTCAAGCACATACAGCCAATCGCGGATATTTTTACCATCACCATAAATAGGAATTTTTTGATGCGTAAGCGCTTTGCGAATGATGGTCGGAATAAGTTTTTCATCGTGTTGTTTAGGGCCATAGTTATTGGAACAATTGGTGATGACCGTGTTCATCCCATAAGTGTGATGATACGCCCGAACTATCATATCACTCCCTGCTTTTGAAGCAGAATAAGGAGAATTTGGAGCATAAGGCGTACTTTCGGTAAATAATCCCGTAGCCCCTAGTGTCCCATAAACTTCATCCGTTGAGATATGATGAAACCTACACTCTTCATAACCTTCAAGGCGCACAAAAGGCTTTTCCATCCAGTATTTGTACGCCACATCGATAAGCGTAAAAGTACCATTGACATTGGTTTCGATGAATACGCCAGGATTTTTGATGGAATTATCGACATGAGACTCGGCGGCAAAGTGAATGACCCCTTGGATGTCGTACTCATTAAAGAGTGTTTCAACCGTATCACGATCACGAATATCACCTTGCACAAAGGTATATCTTTCATTATCTTCCACTTCACTTAGGTTTTCAACATCCCCAGCATAGGTTAAAAGGTCGAGATTGATGAGGTGATAGTCTGGATATTTTTCTAAAAAATACGGCACAAAATTGGAGCCGATAAATCCTGCACAGCCTGTTACTAAAATGTTTTTTACCATTATTTCACCAAATCTTTAAGATATTGACCATAACCATTTTTACTCAGTGGCTTGGCGATTTCGAGCACTTGTTCTTTGCTTATCCACCCATAGTTATAAGCGATTTCCTCCAAACAAGCGATTTTATAGCCTTGTCGTTTTTCGATGGTTTGGACAAACATTCCCGCTTCTATCAAGCTATCGTGTGTTCCAGTATCCAACCATGCAAAACCTCGTCCCAAGACTTCTACATGTAAAGCATCTCGTTTAAGATATTCCTCATTCACGGAAGTGATTTCTAGCTCACCTCTATGCGATGGTTTGACATTTTTAGCGATTTCTATGACGCTATTATCATAAAAATAAAGCCCCGTAACAGCGAAATTAGACTTAGGAATTTCAGGCTTTTCTTCGATACTAATAGCCTTTTGATTTGCATCAAACTCAACCACACCAAAGCGTTGTGGGTCTTTCACAAGGTAGCCAAAAACCTTAGCGCCCTCTTTAAGTTTTGCCGCTTCTTGAAGCAATGGCGTAAAACCTTGACCATAGAAGATATTATCGCCCAAGATAAGGCAAACGCTATCATCTCCGATAAATTCTTCACCCAAAATAAACGCCTGTGCCAATCCATCGGGACTAGGCTGAATCTTGTAACTAAGCTTTATGCCCCATTGCGAACCATCGCCCAAAAGCTCTTCAAATTTACCAATATCCTGAGGCGTTGAGATCACTAAAATCTCTTGAATCCCTGCTAGCATTAAAACAGAAAGTGGATAGTACACCATCGGTTTATCATAAATCGGTAACAATTGCTTACTAATCGATTTGGTCACAGGATAAAGTCTCGTACCTGAACCACCTGCTAGGATAATGCCTTTCATCTTAGTGCAACTGCGCTTTAGCTTGAGCGATAAGAGCGTTTAATTTTTGCTCATATAACTTTGCATGGGCTTCATTGGTTGATTCAAATCTCGTGACTAAAACAGGTGTCGTATTACTGGCACGAACCAGTCCCCAACCATCGTTAAAGATAACTCTTACACCATCAACATCGACGATTTCTTTAATGGCAGGAAAATCTGCCGGAGGATTTTTTAACAGTTCTTTGACTTTATTCACAAGCGGAAATTTATCGTTTTCATTGGTTTCAACTTTAAGCTCTTCGGTAGAATAAACGACAGGAAGTTTAGCGATTTCAGCATCCACATCCAAACCATTTTTAACCATCTCTATCATACGAAGTGTTGCGTAAATAGCGTCATCATAACCAAAGTAGCGGTCATTAAAGAAAAGATGTCCACTGACTTCTGCTGCAAAATCTGCATTGGTTTGCGCAATCATGACTTTGAGATTACTATGTCCTGTTTTGTACATAATCGCCTTGCCCCGTTTGTTAATCTCATCGTACATCACTTGTGAACATTTCACTTCGCCAATCACGGTTGGATTTTTCATAGCACTAGAGAATAAAATCGCCATAATGTCACCTTTGACATTATTTTTCTTGGTTAAAAATGCAATTCTATCGGCATCACCATCATAGGCAAATCCTAGTTCAAACTCACCTTCTAGCTCTTTTTTAATGTCTTTAAGATTTTTCTCTACCGTTGGGTCTGGGTGGTGGTTAGGGAAACTGCCATCTGGGTCTACAAAAAGACCTTTACATGTAAAGTCCAAAGCTTTAAAAATATCTTGAACAACCACGCCTGCAACGCCGTTTCCACAGTCATAGACAAACTTTTTATCAAAGCCTTTAAGATGGGCAAACTCTTTAATCATATAAGCGATATAGCGCTCTTTTGCATTGATAAAGGCTGAACTGAAATCATCTTCAATTTCAAGGTCAAAATTTTTGATAATTTCTCGACCCAATGCGTAAATATCTTCGCCAAAAAACGGCTTTTTATCAATCGTGATTTTAAAACCATTGTACTCACTAGGATTGTGTGAACCGGTTATCATGATAGAAGCATTTGGCGTGATGCCATCGAAGTCTTGAAAGTTACTAAAGTAATTAACAGGCGTTGCCACAAGTCCCATCGTGAGGACTTTACATCCTGCTTTGTTTAAACCGCTGGTTAGATGCTCACACAAAATCGGAGAGTGACTTCGCGCATCATAACCGATAGCAACATAATCGCCAACTTTCTTTACATGTAAGCCTAAAAAATAGCCTATTAATTTTGTCATTTGCTCATTAAGCTCTTTTTCGTAGATACCTCTAATGTCATATTCTCTAAAGATTGTTTTCATTATTCTTCCTTGTAAAGTTCATCTTCAATTGCGATGCCAAAGACATCCGTATAGGATTTTTCGACCCGCAAATTTTCTTGCATTGTAGCTAAAGCACGCTGATAATCTTCTATAGTCATATTGCCTTTCAGCACTTCGTACTTCAAAAATAACCAGTAAGTATTGAGTACATCGCTTTCGCAATACTCTTTGATTTTTTCAATCTCTCCAGCATAAAAAAGCTCCATCACTTGGTCGCCGTGTACATCGTACTTCCCTGGAAGCCCTACCATCGAGCAAACAAGGTCAAGTTTGAGTCCTCTGACTGCCCCAAATTCACACAAATGATCCATCACATCCACATGAAAACGGTTGCTAAAACGAGTGCGATAATTTTCCCATTTTGATTTGCCTAGTTCATTATTGTCAACCTCAAAATAAGCGTTACATGTAAGGTTATATTGCATAGCACGAAGCATCAAAAGAGGCATATCGAAGCTTCTACCATTGAAACTAATCAGCTTGGGATTTTTTTGGTTGATGAAATTGAGAAAGTTTTTAATCATCTCTTTTTCATCTTTACCCTCAATGCTACTGACTTTGCGAAAAATGCCAAAATCATCCGCGATAACCGCTGAAATAGCCACAACTTTATGAAAAGGCAAAGGTAAAAAACTGCTCCCACTTTTAGCTTCTTGGTCATTCATCGCCAAAAGAGAAACTTCCAAGTCGCTCCCCTCACACTGAAAAACTTTTCGAATCAGTGTAACATCTGGTATCGTTTCTATGTCAAATACACAAATCATTTTATAACCTTTAAGTCGCTTTTAGTTAAAATCTTATCTTAAATAATTTTTGAAAGTGATTATATGAGATTTTTTTTGGAATTTTATCTTGTAAAAAGTGTCTTGCTCTTCACCAAACTTTTTCCCAATGCGTTTGTCTACGCTTTTTGTAAAACCATCGCGCAACTCTTTTTCAAATACAATAAAAGAAGAACGACGCTCACACTCAAAAATATCCACCTTGCCTATCCGCACAAAAGTGAGGAGCAAGTCCGCACCTTAGCGCTTGAAGCTTATGAAAGTGTGGCTATCACCCTAGCAGAAACGCTTTTGATGTTCAATGACCGTCTTGACATTGATAGTATGATTGAAAATAAAGATGAAATTTTAGAGAAATTTGAACGCTATTTTGAAGATACCACGCGAGGCAAGCTTCTTATGACGGGACACTACAGTAACTGGGAACTTTTGGCACATTTCCTAGGTAAAAGTGGTTATCCCATCAAAAATATCGCCAGAGAAGGCAACAATCACCTCATTGATGAGCGCATCATCCAACCTTTTCGTGGCAAATATGGCAACCGCAATATCTATAAACAAAATGCCATTATCAGTATCGTCAAAACACTCAAACAAGGTCTTCGTGTCTCTATCTTATTTGACCAAAAGGCAGGAAGGAATAGCAGTTCACCTACTTATTTTTTTGGTAAAGAAGTTCAAACGGTCAATGTCTTGGCTCAACTCAAACTCAAATACAACCCCCTTATCCTTCCAACCTTTATCGTTAGGGGAAAAGATGGCAAATACACGGTCATCATGAAAGAGCCAATCGAATACATTGCCGAAGAAGAGAGTGATGAAACGCAAAAAATCATCAAAATGACCCAACTCTACAATGACACTCTCGAAGAAGTCATCAACGCCAATCCTGCACAATGGTTTTGGATGCACGATAGATGGAAAATCGCGAAGTGAAAATTCTGATTTTAAGTGATGGAAAAGCGGGACATGTAAATCAGTCCATCGCTTTTGCAAAGCTCAAAAATCTCGATTTTGACATCATCACTATCAACAATCATTTTAAATTTTCAACTTATATACTAGATTTTTTTCACATTTACATCAATCTTTTTTCTTTACATGTAAAGGATAAAAACTATAAAGCAGTCGTTTCAACAGGCTCTTCTACCTATTATGCCAATAAATATTTAGCCAAAAAGCTGGGTGTCAAATCTATAGCCATTATGCTCCCTCGTGGTTTTCGGTACAGTGATTTTGACGCCATCATCGCTTCATCCCATGATAATCCGCCCCAAGAACCCAACATCATTTCCATGCCACTGAGTCTATCGATGAGCGAACCAAAAGGGTTTGTTGAAAAAACAACCCAAAAAGCTTTAGGCATTATCATAGGTGGAAGTAACTCTATCTTTACGATGGATGCGAAGCATATCAAAGAAAGTTTAGACAAGATTTTCAAAGATTACCCCAACCATCTCAAATACATCACAACCTCAAGAAGAACGCCACCGTACATAAATGCGTTGCTGGAAAGTTATTCTTTTGACTATGAAATCATCTATTCCAAAAACAGTACTATCAACCCTATTGACGATTTTCTAGTGACTTGCGATGAACTGTTCATCACCATAGATTCGACCTCAATGCTCAGTGAAGCGAGAGCAAACTCAGACGCCAATATCCATATCATCGAATTAAAGTCAAACAAGTTAGACACCAAATTTCATCGTCTAGCAGAAACCATCAAAAGCATGAAAACAAAATTTGACTATAGCCCATACCTTGACAAGATTACTCTATGAAAATCGTTCAACTCATCCCCGAACTCAATGAAGGTGGCGTGGAAAGAGGTGTTGTTGAACTCTCTCGTGAACTGGTCAGCCTTGGATTTGAGAGTGTTGTGATTAGCAATGGTGGCAAATTGGTCGAACAATTAGAACGCGATGGCGCCTTACATGTAAAGGTCAATGTCTGCTCAAAAAACATCTTCACTGCACCTTTTCGCATTTTCAAACTTTACCAAACACTCAAAACGCTCAGCCCAAATATCTTACATGTAAGAAGTAGAGTTCCTGCATGGATGGTCTTTTTTGCCAATGCTTTTTTACATATTCGCGTTGTTTCAACCGTGCATGGCTTTAACTCGGTAAGTTTTTACAGTCGCATTATGACACGCCCAGACTATGTGATTTGCGTGAGTAATGCCATCAAAACCTACATTCAAAAACATTATGACACGCCTGAGTCAAACATAACGGTTATCCCACGAGGCATTGATTTGGATAAATTCAACCCTGACAAAGTCGATGTTACCTTTACCCATCAGTTTAAACAACAGTTCAAGCTTGAGGACAAATGGGTTATTTCCACCGTTGGGCGCATCACACAACTCAAAGATTTAGAAACTTTTATAGAAGCCATTGCTATACTAAGCCAAGAATTTCCCAATGTCGTTGGCTTAATTGTCGGTGGCGTGAGAGAAGATAAACAAAACTACTTTG
>JAQWCT010000140.1 GCA_028705785.1 Sulfurospirillaceae bacterium
CCAAAACAAAAACGCAAGATAAAGCAATGCAACAAAGCCTGACTTATTTTTCAGTGACTAACAATAAGCCTGCTTTTGCCATTGAAACCAGCAAAAATATTACAGACTTATCACTTAAGGCTTTTTATCAACTCAAAACAATTGAAGAGTTTATGAATATCATGAATATCAAATTTACCCGCTCTTTCGAACTCAATCAAGCGACCATCAAAGCGCTTTTGGAAGATGATGGTATCTTGGAAATCCCTACGACCAAAATCACACTTGACCTCTCAACACTTAAGTCATCCATTCGTTATTTTCCAATGAATAAAGATAAGCTCGTTTATTCAAGCAATAATCCTCTCGTCGCTGTAATTAAAGACAAAGAGGATTATAAAATCATGAATGGCAATATTTTGATTTCAACACTAAAACCTGATTACAATGAGTTTGAAAGTTCTTTAAGTGACATTGCCTTGCAAATCGATGGCAAAAAAAGTACTGCTAAAATCGGTACTCAAATCAATGTCAAAAATAACTTTCAAATAGAGCCTATCAATGGCTATCGTATCAATGTTATCGGCTTTTCAAAACAAGGCGTGATAAGCGAAGGTGGTCTCAAAATCGAACCAAAAGATTTAGTTAAGGGCTATGCCATTGATAAAAGTGAAACGACTTATATGGTACAATTTTATAAAGAAAAAAAGTTTTGCGGTATGCTCAATGTGAAATTTGAAGATGAAAAAAAAGCAAAGAAATAGAGCTCTCATTTGGGCTACACTAAGGAGACTAAATGAAAAATAATACGCTCAGCATTTATGTAGGAAGACATCCCATTTTCAATACCCGTGGTGAATGTATTGCCTATGAACTTTTGTATCGTTCATGCGATTTATTAAATCAAGCAACTTTCGAAGATAACAATCAAGCAACCGCAAGGGTTATCGCCAACCTTATTCATAACCTCGGACTACACTCTGTTATCGGAGATAAAATTGGCTTTATCAATGTCGATGAAATCATGCTTTTTAGCGATGTTATCTTATTGCTTCCCAAAGAAAATTTTCGATTTGAAATTTTAGAATATACCAAAATCACGATGGCCTTATGTGAGAGAGTTAAATATCTCCATGGTTTAGGATATCGATTTTCTTTGGATGATTTTGACTGTACCGATGAAACTATCAAACAATACGAACCGTTATTCCCGTATGTAACGATGATTAAAGTGGATATTCTAGCAATTGGTATCGATTCACTTCAAGCGGCTGTTCTAAAATTGAAGAAATACGGTATAGATTTACTTGCTGAAAAAATAGAATACTATGACCAGTATGAATACTGTAGAAAACTCTCTTTTTCATTTTTCCAAGGTTATTTCTTTGAAAAACCTCTTATCTTTAGAGGTAAGAAAATAGAGCCTAGTACTATGAATGCTATGAGACTTATCAACTGTATTCATGAAGATGATGACACGCCAACGCTCACTAAAAAATTCTCCAACTGCCCAGATTTGGTTTTTAACCTGCTAAGGCATATTAACTCAGGCGCTTATCATTTTAGACACCAAATCAATAATATTCAACAAATGATAACACTCCTAGGTGCGTCAAAACTGATCTCATGGCTTGGCCTTTTTTTATATGGTGACCCAACACAAACACCTTTTGGAGAAGCACTTTTTAATAACGCTAAATTTAGAGCCAAGCTTATGGAGCAGTTAGCCCTTGCTTGTGGCAAAAAAGAGGTAGCTAACAAAGCTTTTTTAACAGGAAGTCTCTCTTTAGTTGATGCCTATCTTGGCATCTCAATGGAAGAATTTTTAGAAGGCCTTTCTCTTGATACCGAAATCAAAACAGCACTTTTGTCCGATGAGGGACTTTTAGGAAGTTTGCTTTATATTGCTAAAGAAATCAACCACACAGGTGATATTGATCATGTACTAAGTGGCTTAACAACGCCTTGTTTTACAAGAGAGCAAATTTATAAAGCATGCTGTGATGCTAATGCTTTCGTAGAAGAAAGCAACCAATCCAAACAACATTAATGATAAGGAGAAATCTTTGAAAGTAGCTATTTTTTATTGTACTGCGTGAGGTTATATGCCCAAAGCTTTCCGTGTGAAAGACGAAATTGAAAGAGCTTATAAAAACGCTGAAGTATTTTTAATCCCCAAACGAGGCGGATTTTTTGATGTTCTCGTAGATGACAAAACCATCTTTTCTAAAACAGGAAAAATTGGTACAACTACGGAACGATTCCCCGAAGTGGGAGAGGTTAGCGCTTTAATCAAAAAAGCTGGTTTTTAAATTTTATGGTCTACATGTAAGCCTTACATGTAGACCATAACCATCTTCATTAAGAGGTTTTGTGTGAACTATTTTTTAACGCTATTGATTCGTTTTGCCTATTTTTTAGATAGTTCAAAAAAATACCATCGCGTCAAAAACTTCATCAGAATGCTCCTTGAACAACAAAATTCAAAACTCAAATTTTATTTTGATATCCTTATGGTTACCTTAGTCATTTGTAGTGTCCTTGTGCTTTTATATGAAGTCAAACATCCAGATGGACACCCTTATTTGGAGATGTTTGTCCAATTTTCTCTTATTGTTTTTGTCATTGAATATCTTTTAAGACTATGGATTTACAGCAACAATCATGAAATATTTTTAAAAGAATATGAACATGCCATCGATAACCATATTCCTTTTTCTATGATCAAAACTTCGTATCGTATCATCCGTAAAAAAATAGAATATATGCTCACGCCACTTGCGATTATTGATCTTATGGCTATTATTCCAAGTTATAGACCTCTTAGGTTTTTAAGAATTTTTTTACTTTTTAGGATTTTTAAACTCTTTCGCTATGCTAGAAGTATGAACACCTTTACCACTATTATTTCTGAAAAAAAGTTTGAGCTTTTAACCTTAGCAACTTTTGCTGGATTTATCATTTTCGCAGGTAGTTCGGCCATTTATATTTTTGAAACACATGATAATCCAAAGATTAATAATCTTTATGATGCCGTATACTGGGCAGTTGTCACCATGGGAACAGTGGGTTATGGAGACATCGTTCCTGTAACTCATGAGGGAATGGCTGTTGCGATGGTACTTATTGTCCTAGGAATTGCGACACTGGCATTTTTAACTTCTATCATTGTTTCATCTTTTCAGTCTAAGATTCTTGAACTTAAAGAGAGTAGAGTGTTATCAGATATTGCCAATATTGACAACTTTATTCTCATTTGTGGATATGGCAGAGTAGGAGAAGTTATCGCTAAAATGCTACATGATGATGGATATAAAATCGTTATCATTGATACCGATGCCCAAAAGATAAAACTTGCAGCACAAAGAGGTATCACTGGTATTGTAGGAGACGCTTCAAAAAGTAAACTTCTTGGTGAACTGGGCGTTGAGAAGAAAGTATCCAAAATTATCTGTGTGACCAATAGTGATGAAATGAATATTTTTATTACACTGACCGCAAGAAGTCTGAGTAAAAATATCGAAATTATCGCGAGAGTAATCAAAAATAGTCATAAGAAAAAATATTTTTTAGCAGGGGCAAACTTTGCCTTTAGCGCTGATGAAACCATAGGGCTGATGGGCTCACAATATATCGATCAACCCATTTCATACGCTGCCCTAGATGAGATGCTTACTGAAAATACAGGTGTTTTATTTGAATCTATCCAAATCCATGAAAACTCATTTTACCTGCATAAAGATATCGCTTCTTTAGAGCTAGAAGAGAGAAAAATACTTCTCTTTGGCATAGTACGACAAGAGAATAAAGTACCATTGCCCTTACAATCTTATCCTATTGAGGACAAAACTTTTTACTTCAATCCTCCTCTTGATTTTATCATTGAAGCAGAAGATGTACTCATTATCATGGGGCGAAAACATCATATAACCAATATACGCAAACAAAGCGATAAAAGGCCACCAAAATGAGCACTATTGGCAAAATACTCCTCTTTGGATTTACCAGATCAGCTATCGAAATAGGAGGTAAACTGAGGGAAAAAGGATATGATTTTTCAATCGTTGATAATGACGCTTCTTTTGAAAATAAAGCGCATACCTTAGGATTTCCCCTAGAAATAGTCGATTATAGTGATGATACTGTACTTGAAAATCTTGGTATTGGTAAAAATGTCCAATTTGTTTTTACACTTTTTGAAGAAGATGTCAAAAATATCTTTTTAACCCTTTCGGCAAAATCACTTGATGAAAAACTCAATATCATAGCACTCACGCATACCAAAGACGCCATCCATAAACTTGAAATTGCAGGGGCAAATACTATTTTAGACCCTTATCAAATCAGTGGTAAAAGAATCTATAAACTTATCACACAACCTGAAGTAATGAATATCATCGATGCGACAGTATTTGGTTTGCACGATATCAACATGGAACAAATCACCATTACGGAGACATCCCTACTCAATGGTAAAATGATTTATGATATAAATACATTAGAACGCTACAATCTCTTGCTCATAGGTATTCACGACAAAGAACTCAAGGAAAAATTTATTTTTATTATCGAGGGACACAATCATAAGCTCGATGCAGGCGATATCTTAGTCGTCATTGGTCAAAGTGAGAATATTCAAAAATATAAAAAAGAGTTTAATCTATAAAAAAGGAACGATTAAAAAGAGTGTTCCCATACAAGCGATAGTCTGAAGCGTAATAATCGAAGCCATTAAAGAGACATCACCACCAAGTTCTCTGGCTAAAATATACCCAGAAACGGCTGTTGGCATAGCGCCAAATACAACAGCGACACTAAGACTCATACCGCTCAATCCCAATAAAATACCTACCCCATAAATAATGATTGGAAAAAATAAAAGCTTCATAGCCGTAGCCACAAAAAGCTCTTTTTTGGCATGTTTCAGATACCTTAACTCCAAGCCCACCCCCACCGATAAAAGTCCCATAGGTAGTCCTGCACTTCCAAGCATTGCTAAAGATTTTATCACAACCAATGGCAAGTGAAATCCACTGGCATTGATAGCTCCTCCGATAACACATGCACCAATGAGAGGATTTTTAATGATGGTTTTAAAAAAAGAGAGGGGAGAAAACTTGTCATTTCGTGTATAAATCGCAAAAACAGAAATACATATAATATTAATAAAGGGAATAACAAAAGCCATAACAATCGCTGCTAGAACTAATCCTTGATCACCATACACCGTATCAACAAAGGCTAAAAGCACATATGAGTTGAAACGAATACCCCCTTGTACAATGGAAGTAAATGCTCTATTCTCGAATTTGAATATAAAATTAAGTACCACTAAAACAGCCAAAACAAGGATAATACTAAGCATCGCCGAGAACACTAGGTTGATAGTATGTGAAAGGTCTATTTTAGCTGTGGAGAGCTTATATAGAAGCAAAGAAGGCATCAGCACATAATAGATAAACTTATCAGCTAATGGCCAAAAATCAAGAGAGGGAAATTTGAGGTACTTAAAAAAATATCCTGCACCAATCACTAGGCAAATTGGTAAAAGAGAGTTGAAAATATGTATCAAGTTTATGCCTTAAACCTAAATCCCTCTTCTTGCAAGAAGAGCTTGAGTTTGATCTTACAATCGCCTTGAAACTCCATCCACTCTTCTTTACATGTACCGCCACTACCCATTCTTTTTTTGACGCGAGAACACACACTATTCATCTCATCTTTTTGAAGATAAAAAGGACCTACGAGCGTGACGGGTTTACCACATCTTTTTTCCATTTTGAAGACTAAAAGATGTTTTGAGGGAAGTTTGGTTTGAGCAGAGGAAGTAACATTTTCTTCCTCTAAACTCCACGCTTTTGTCCCATCAAGCAAAGAGCCGATAGAAAAAGGAGCGCTTTTATCTGCCATAAGTCTCTCTAAAGGTCTCATAGTCCCCTTTAAAGTCGATGATAGTGCCATCGGAATGAAGCTCAATAATGCGATTAGCAAAAGCATCAATGAGTTCTCTATCGTGTGTAACACAAATCACATTACCCACAAATTTGTAAAGTCCCTCGCCCAAAGCGATGATGGCTTCAAGGTCAAGATGATTGTCTGGCTCATCAAGCACTAAAAAGTTACCTTTTTGAAGCATCATTTTAGAGAGCATCATACGGTGTTTTTCGCCACCACTTAGTTTATTGACTGTTTTCTTCTGCTCTTCGCCTGAAAAAAGCATACGCCCTAGGCATTTGCGAATCTCATCCAAATCTTTTTTCTCATCATACTGCTGTAACCATTCAAAAAGTTGCATATCGCCACTAATCATATCCGTTGTATTTTGAGGAAAATAACTCGGTATGATTGTCGCACCCCATTTGACTTTACCGGCATCTTGTGAGAGTTCATTCATCAAGATATTACAAAAAGTTGTTTTACCCACACCGTTGTGTCCAATCAGTGCAATTTTTTCACCTTTTTCAACCTTAAAACTAAGATTATGCAAGACTTTTTGCCCATCATAACCTTTTTCAAGTCCCTCAATCTCTAAGACTTCATTCCCGATATCTCGCCCTGCTCTAAAGACGATGCTTGGGTCTCTTCGTGAAGAAGTTTGAATATCTGCAATGTCAAGCTTTTCCAATCTTTTTTGTCTTGAAGTCGCTTGTTTTGCCTTAGAAGCATTGGCTGAGAATCGTCTAACAAAGGCTTCAAGGTCTTCTTTTTCTTTAATTTTCTTATCACGATCGACTTCTTGCTGTTTAGCAATCAAATTAGCTGCCATATACCATTCATCGTAATTACCTGTAAACTCACGAATCTTTTTAAAATCCACATCAAGGATGTTGGTGACAACTGAATTTAAAAAGTGTCTATCATGAGAGATAACAACCATCGTTCCTTGATGGCGCGTAAGTTGGTCTTCTAGCCACGAGATAGCCTCAAGATCTAGGTTATTGGTCGGCTCATCGAGGAAAAGGACATCAGGTCTGGGATACAAAACTTGTGCCAAAAGAATTTTAAATTTATCGCCACCAGTGAGTTCGCTCATCAAATTATTGTGCGTATCAACAGGAAAACCAAGCGTTGCCAATATCTTCTCTATCATCACTTCTACTTCATAAGTAGGGTCTTCTTCGGCACAGACTATCTCAAGTTCTGCTAAACGGTCATTGACTTTATCGTCTGAAAAATCACCATTTTCATACAAATACTCTTT
>JAQWCT010000141.1 GCA_028705785.1 Sulfurospirillaceae bacterium
CTCTTTTAGCAGATTATCAATACAAACATCTTCTTTCAATCTCTTTGGTGATGGGATTTATCAATGCCTCACGCGCTTTATCGTTAGTGTTAGGACAGTTTTTCCTAAGCTTACATGTAAACCATAAAACACTTTTTACGATTTTTCTATTGCAAGGGTTTTCAATTATCCTTTGGGGTGTTTTGCAGTATGATTTTTACCTTAGTTTTATCGGTATTTTAGTGAGTGGACTTTTTACAACAACCATTTGGTCTTATACCTACACACTGATTCAGTACGAAACGGATGAGGCTTTTTATGGAAGAGTGATTGCATATAATGATATGGTTTTTATGGGAATGAGTACGGGTGTATCGTTAGGTATAGGGTTCTTGTTTGAGCAGGGCGTGGCACTTTGGTTGATTACTTCGTTGTTAGGAATTGCCTTTATATTTTTTGGATTTTATTGGAAATGGGTAGCAAAATTAGGCTCATAAAAGGGTGGAGATGAATATTCGTCGAAAAGTAAAACTGAGTTTTGTTGTGATTGTTTTGATGCTAGTTTTTTTAGGTCTTGTAAGTACCGTGATAACTTATCAAGTGAAAGAAAATAGCAATTTTAGAGCAAAAGTTTCTCATATTGTCATACTACAAGAGGGAATGAATGATATTTTAGTTGAAAGCATCAAAATCAATGATTTGGAAAAGCTTGAAAAATTGAAGATAGAGTTTGCTCAATATGAAAATGATTTTGAAGTATTGCGCAGAGAATTATCGCAAATAAAAAAACTGACTTTAGCTAATTTAGTGATAGAAAATCTTAGGCAAGATAAAATGGTGAAACATTATTTGGAGGAGTTTTATACCAATGAACACACGATTGAGCTTATCTATGATGAAATATTTCAGCGAGAGAGAGAAAAACTACAAAATATACATGTTTTCGATACTTTCTATCCAGAAGAAAACAAACTACGAATTGTGATTCAAACAAAGATTTTAGAGAGTAACAATGTAGAACAAATTAAAGAATTGGGTAATTTGCGCTATCACAGTAAAGAACTACTGTATCAAAAAAGTGAGAATGAAATTTTGGAAAAATGGCTTTCAAATATTGAAAGACTTATAGTGTTAGCAACACAGGCTAAACAAGAAGAACTCAAAAATACATTAATAGACTATCGCGTAGTTGCTCAAAACATAGGTGAAAAGGCAATAAGAATAGAGGCGATTAGGAAAATTGAAAATGAAAGTATTTTACGCGTTTCTAATATTTTAGATAGTAATAAAGCATTAAGTATGGCATTGGAGAAAAATATTTCACAATCATCGAATACTTTTGTCGATAAAATGAGATTAATCCAATTGTTAGTCGGTATTTCTGTAGTGCTATTGATCATAATTTTGGCATTTAAAGTTTCCCGCAATGTTTCGCTCACTATGGATGAGGTAGAAGCTAAAATAGAAGAGGGGCTTGTTGAAGTTAATGCGCTTAATGCTGAGATTGAAGATACGCAAAGAGAAATTATTTTTACCATGGGTGCTATTGGAGAGCGAAGATCGAAAGAGACAGGAAATCATGTGAAACGAGTAGCTGAATACTGCAAAATACTTGCCCTTCATTATGGACTAGATGAGCAAGAATCGGAGATGCTAAAGCTAGCTTCCCCAATGCACGATATTGGGAAAATTGCTATTCCTGATACCGTTTTAAATAAACCAGGTAGGTTTGATGAGGAAGAGAGGCGTATTATGGATACGCATTCTATGATGGGATATGAGATGCTCAAACATTCCACTAGACCTCTTTTGAAGATGGCAGCCATTGTGGCTAAAGAACACCATGAAAAATATGATGGAACAGGTTATCCAGATAATAAAATAGGTGAAGAGATACATATCTATGGTCGCATAACTGCTCTTGCCGATGTGTTTGATGCGCTTGGCAGTGCGCGAGTTTATAAACCCGCATGGGATGATGAAAAAATCTTTGCTTTGTTTAAAGAGGAGCGAGGAAAACATTTTGACCCAAAACTCGTTGATATCTTTTTTGAACACCTAGGTGAGTTCTTACATGTAAGAAATAATATGAAGGATTAAATTCACAAAGGCTTCACAATTTTTCATTATGATTCTTGTATTAAAAAGGAGTCTACAATGAAAACAGTTAAAGCTATAGTTCTTTCAGCCCTCTTAGTTGGTGGTGTGAGTAATGCCCATGCAATGGGTGATCGCGAAGAAGCTGCTCTTTTAGGGGCAGGAGCTATTGTTTTACTAGGTGCATTGTTTGGGTCCAGCTCATCGGGCTCTTCCGATACGACTTATTATAGGCAGGCACCAGTTTATTATGAGCCTGCCCCAACGGTTGTTTATAGACAACCTTATTATCCGCCAAGACCCGTGGTGAAATATCATCATGGACATAGAGGATATTATGACAACTATCCTCGTCAAAGAGCATATGTGAGTAGAGGGTATTATTAAGCAATTTACCAATAATTCACAATTTTATTTTATAATGTGGTTAAAGAAAAGGAGTTTTATTATGAAAACTTTAAAAATGATATGTTTATCCGCTGCCCTAGTGATTAGTAGTGCTACAAGTGCTCATGCGATAGGTGATGTGGAAAGAGGTGCCCTCATAGGCGCAGGAGCGATGCTGTTGGTACCTGCTCTTTTTGGAAATCACCAAACAACAACTTATGTAGAACCAAGAAGAGAAGTGATTTACTATGAGCAACCTAGAGAAAGAGTGGTTTATAGAGAGCCTTATTATGAGCGAGAGAGAGTTGTTATTATCAACAATGACTACCCTCCAAGACATAGACCGCATTATTATGAAAGATATCCATCTTATCAATATGATAGATATTATTATGGTAGATAGGCAGTAGCGACTTTCTTGTCGCTACTCTTTTTGAAAGACAACGACTCTTTTCCCATCCTCACTTATCCTTTTTAGACCACATTTTTTCCCCAGTATGTCCAAAGTCTTACATGTAAAGAATGAAATGTGTGTAGGATCTCTTGGATACCACCATTTTAAAAAAAGCTCAGTGTCATTGGGATGAAACAGTGTCATAATAGCGATAATGCCATTTGGCTTGAGATGATTGGTGAGCATTTTTAAAGTTTCTAGTGGATTTTCAAGGTGTTCAAAAACTTCTGTTGAGGTGATGAGGTCATAAGTTTGCATCTCAAAGATAGTTTCAGGTTGGTAAAATTTGTCATAACAATCTACAGTTGCACCTCTTCTTTCTAAGAGTTTTGCCAAAACTGGTGTTGGTCCAGAACCAAAATCAAGAGCATGAATTTCTTTACATGTAAGCATATCCCAAAATAAATCCATAAAATCTTCAAACATTTTGACATAACCCTCATTTTCCAAAGAGTTGTGATGGTTCCCGTATTGTGCTTTTTCTTTTTCTAAATCGACGACAAAAGCGTCATAAAGACTAATGAATTCACAAGCGTGACAATAAAAATAGTCTTTTGAAAGAAACTGATGAAAAAACGAAATAGTGTTGTTTTGGCATATTTTACATAGCATTATTTACTCTTTTGCCTTTTTTCTTGTAAAATGCTTATTTAGTAAATATTTTTTAACTAAATTAAGTAATTTTATAAAATTTTCTTGATATTATACCGACAAAATACTACGGCGAAAGAAAATTTTATGCGCAAACTGCTTGGAATTATCCTTTTTCTTTTTTGTCTCTTCAGTCTACCTTACTATTTTTATAATATAAAGTTTCAAGGAGAGGTTATTCGCTTAGGTCTTAGTGGACCACTGAGTGGTGGACTCAATACTGTAGGATATCAATTTTTACTTGGAGCGCAGATTTATCTTCAAAATCTTAACGAGTCGGGTGGCGTGTATGGTCGAAAAATTGAAATCATCTCGAAAGACGATAAATATGAACCAAAAATTGCTATTGAAAATGTAAAGGAACTCATTACTCAAGATAAAGTTTTTGCACTTTTTGGCATCATCGGAACACCAATCGCTGAAGCCGTTTTTCCCATTGCTAAAGAAAAAAGAATCCCTTTTGTAGGGGCTTATTCTGGAGCAGAATTTTTAAGAAATCCCCAAAATCCCATTGTTCTTAATGCAAGAGCTGGCGATTTAGATGAGATAGAACGGGTTGTTAAATACTATGCAGAAGAATTAAAATACACAAAATTTGCACTTTTCTATCAAAATGATGCCTATGGAAGGGCAGGGCTTAGTGGTGTTAAGAATGCTTTGGAGAAGAGAAATCTAGCCCTTTTAGGAGAGGGAAGCTACAAAAGAAATACGCTCTCCGTTGGAAATGCTCTCTACGAAATAGAACTTTGCAATCCAGAAGTCATTTTGATGATAGGTTCAACAACGCCTGTTGCTGAGTTTATTAAGCGTGCTCGTAAAAGTCAAAAAATAAGCAAAGAAATAAAGTTCGGACTCTTTTCCTTTGTCGAACCAAAACCTCTTATCGATATGTTAGCGGGTAATGGTAAGGGAATTATTTTTGCACAGGTCGTTCCCTCTCCTTGGACTTCAGAGGTTGAAGAGGTTGAAAATTATAGGGATTTGATGAAAAAATATTATCCTAAAGAAGCGTTGAGTCATGTCTCTTTGGAAGGCTTTTTCGCAGCTAGGATGATCACGGAAGTTTTTAAAACGATAGGTAAGGATTTTACAAAGGAAGAATTTATCAAAGAGTTAGGTAATTTTTCTAAAACAATTGATGAAAAAGCTGTTTCTAAAAATCGAGATGAACGGTGCAAATGTCTTCATAGGGTGCATTTGAGTGAGTATGTGGAAGAAGATTTTTATTCGGTAGGAAAAGCTGATGAATAATCCGCTGAGCGAATTTATGGGCAACATAGATGAGATGACCATCACCCGAAAAACGACATTGCTTTTCTTGATTATGGTTGTGGGGATGCTATTTATCGGAAGCTTTGCCCACATGAGTATCAATCGTATCAAAAATAATTTTGATATTTTATACACCAAACGAATGTTACCCACGAGTAGGCTTGAAAATCTTATCGATATTTACACGGTGAATGTTCTCGATACGATTCGTGACATTGAAAAAGGCTCTATTAGTGCTAAAGAGGGTAAAGTTGTCATCGCCTTAGCACAAGAGTTAATTAGGCTTGAATTACAAGAGTATAAAAATAGCCTTACTATTGATGAGAGCGATTGGCTTATTAAGTTGATGTTTTCATGGGGATTAGGAGAATTAGAACATCGAGCTCCTGCAAAATTAAAAGAAGAAGATGTGCTTATCTCAAGAATTGAGATGAAGATTCATACGATTGATGGTATTTTGCTCAATATGTTTACCTACTTTGAGAAGAATCATCCTAAAGCAGCGATAGAAATACTCCAAAATGAGCTTTATCCTAGTGTCTATTCAATCAATATCGATATTACAGGACTTATAAACCTCAATTTAGAGGGTGCTAAACAAGGTTTTTCAAGAACTCAATCAGTCTATGAAAATACTTTTGAGTGGATTGTAGTTGCGACGATTGGGACGATATCTTTTGCGGCACTTTTAGCGATTGTTCTTTTGCAAAATATCCGTCTTTTACATGCAAGACTTGCCAAAATGGTTGATGCAAAAACCAAAGAATTACAACAACTCAATTATGATTTGGAACAAAAAGTGTTGCATGAGGTTGCTCAAAGCCGTGAAAAAGATAAAATTATGTTTCGTCAATCAAGGCTTGCATCAATGGGTGAAATGATCGGCAATATCGCCCATCAATGGAGACAGCCTCTTAATGCGATGGTTCTCATCATCCAAAGTTTTCAGATGAAAAAAATGGCTGGATTGGAACTCAGTGATGAATTTGTTGAAAAACAAGCCAATGAGGGAATTGCCCTTGCCTCATCAATGTCTCAAACCATTGATGATTTTCGCAATTTCTTTAAACCCAATAAAGATGCAAAAATCTTTAGCGCAAAAGAGATGGTTACTTATAGTATTAAACTAGTACAAGAATATTACGCAAAAGCGGGTATCCAAATCTATCTTAGTGGTCCTTTAGAAGTACAAGTAAGTGGCTACCCCAATGAGTTTTCACAAGTCATCATGAATCTTCTCTCCAATGCTAAAGATGCACTAGAGGAGCGAAATATCACTGAAAAATATATCGAAATTTTGATTTCTAAAGAAGCAGAAAATGCCATTATTGGGGTGATAGATAATGGTGGGGGTATTAGTGATGAGATACTAGATCGGATGTTTGAGCCTTATTTTACGACCAAACATAAGGCTTCAGGAACGGGGATTGGATTGTATATGTCAAAACAGATTATTGAAAAACAGATGAACGGTACGATTAGTGGTACCAATATTTCATATACCTTTCAAAATGGAAAACACTTTAAAGATTGCGCGATGATTACCATGATCGTGCCACTTGAAAAATAAAAAAAGTTAGGAAAGAGGAGGAAAAAAAGAATGGATTTTAACAGTCTCAAAGATTGTGTTGTGTTATATGTTGAAGATGAAAAATCAGTACAAACGCAAACGCAAATGATTTTAAAAGATTTTGTCAAAGAGGTGTATTTGGCATCTAGCGGCGAAGAGGGCATCAAAATAGCACTTGAAAAAAAGGTAGATATTATAGTTACAGACATCTTGATGCCAGGGATGAATGGGATAGAGATGCTTAAGAAAATAAAAAATGAGCATGGGTTAAAAATCCCTGCTATTATTACAACTGCATTTACAGAGACAGAATATCTCATTGATGCCATTACCCTTAAAGTGGATGGATTTATCATGAAGCCTATTAATGTCAAGGATTTGATTAGCAATATATACACGATAATGCTTCCTAAAATGCATACACAGCAGATGCAAGGATGCTCTTTTATCGTAGAGGGTATAGCAGCACTCATCGGTGGTAAAAAGATAGAAATTCTAAAATACATCATTAACCAAGAAGGACCTGCACCCAAGTTCCCGTTCCCGGCAATTCAGGGTATGAACGATTTCGGCGAACATGCCTGGCATGGTCCCTCACCC
>JAQWCT010000142.1 GCA_028705785.1 Sulfurospirillaceae bacterium
TTGGGTAAGCTTTGGAAAGTGCGTTTATTTTCGGAAAGGAGGTTGTAAATAGCCAAAGAGCGCCTTGAATCTTCAAAATGTTCATTGAGCTCTTGATTTTTAAAGAAAGGCTCACTACTCTCTTTGTTGACAAGACTGACAAATCCTGAGCAGTCTAGTCCATCTTTTTTGTTGAGGTGGGAGAGGGCATTCTTTAAAATTTGCTCTCTTTTGAGTGTATCGTCTTTGTCTATTTTTGGAGCATCTGTTGGGGGAGGTGTTGGTTCTTTTTGGGCGCAACCTGTAAAGAGTAATACGCAAGAGAGTAAGGCAAAAAAAGTATATTTCATATTAATCCTCAAAAAGTTAAGTTTTAATTTTACCTTTTTTACCTTAATTTTGGCGAATAAATGATTCGCTCTAATGCGCTTAACCACTCATGCGTATTGTGGTTATAGGTTTTAATAATGACTTTATCTTGATATAAAAACAATGAATTTGTCCAAATAATCTCTTTGTTCATATCGGTATTGTGAATATTGGTGACTTGATTTTCGTAGAGATTAATGGCAGAGGCAAAACTTTCTTCTTTGGGCGAAGTATGGGTGTGTCCACTGACCCACAGAAATATTTGAGGATTTTTGGCGATTAAGTTTTTGATTTTATCTAGGGGCTGTGCAATAAAACTGGGGGTATTAACCCAATGTTTATAAGTTTCAAGTGTTTTATCAAGCGGTGCGTGAAAAAATATAATAGTCGGTAAATGACGATTTTGTTCTAATTCTTTTCCCAACCAAAAGAGTTGTTCTTTTCCTATCCCTGCGAGATATTTTGGCTCATCCACGGAGAGGAAAATAAGCAAATAACCATTTTGAACGACACTGCGATAAAGCTTAGGAAGAGCAAAAACTTTTTGAAAGGTAGCGAGCTTTTTTTGTTGAAGCTCTGGTGTTCCTTTTTGGAGTTTTTCATTTTCATCGACACTGTCCGCATAGATGTAGTCGTGATTTCCTGCAATTGCAAAAAGAGGTTTGGTAAGAGCACTAAAATAAGTTTGAACAGCACTATATTCTCGCTCATCGCCAAGCCATTCACACATATCTCCCATCGATACTACGGCATCGACATCATTCCATTCATTGATGGTCTGTAAAACTTTTTCTTTGTTTTGCAGATGCTTACCTGGAAGATGTGGGTCACCTAGAATGACCAGATGCGTATAATCACTTGCCCATAGTGTGATACAAGCTAACCATAGGAAGAAAAAATACTTTTTCATAGTGTCTTTTGTAAAGAATCCATAGCATTTTGCATTCTATGTAAAATTTCTTGAAGAAGCTTTTTGGTTGTGCCAAAATTGAGTCGTACAAAATTTTCATCCCCAAAAGGTTTTCCATCACTTAGACCCACGCCATGTTCTAAAAAAAACGCATAAGGACTCTTTACATGTAAAGCACTTGCATCAATCCATGCTAAAAAAGTAGCGTCTTGATGAAGTAGTTTTAATTTTGGATTGGAAGCCACAAAAGCTTCTACCATCGAGAGGTTTTCTTTAAGATAAACACGAAGTTCTTCAAGCCAAGGTTCGCCGTACATGTAAGCCGCTTTTGTGGCTGTAATGGCTAGAAGATTGACACCACCTACGGTATTGCCCATCGCTTTTTCAAAGCTTGCTCGAAGTTTAGGATTTGGGATGATGGCAAAAGAGGCTTGAAGCCCTGCAATGTTAAATGTTTTACTCGGCGCCATGAGCGTGATACTCTTTTGAGCCATCTCCTCGCTCAGTGAAGCGATAGGAATATGCTTTAAATTGGGTGTTAAGATAAGGTCAGCATGAATCTCATCTGAACACACTATCAAGTCGTGCTTGAGACATATCGAAGAAAGTTTTTCTAACTCAACTCTACTTAAAACTGTCCCTGCTGGATTGTAAGGATTGCAGAGCATAAAAAGCTTACATGTAGAGGTAATGGAGCGTTCAAGCAACTCAAAATCAATCGTCCATCGATGCTCTTTTTCTATCATAGGAATAGCAATGACACTCTGCCCCGCATTTTTTGGCGCTTTAATAAAATGAGGATAGATAGGCGTTGTCGTCAACACACTCTCCCCACCCACTGCTTTACAAGCGATATTCATGCTCGTAACCACACCATGCGTAAACACAAGCCACTCTTTTTGAATCTCCCAACCGTAATGTTTTTTTACAAAAGAGATAATCACATCAATCGTTTCATCATCAACTGCCGTATACCCAAAAGCACCCTCAAGCACGCGTTCTTGCAAGGCTTCTATCACGCAAGGTGGAGACTTAAAATCCATATCAGCCACCCACGCAGGAATGACATCAGCCCCTTTATATTTATCCCATTTTTCGCAACTACTTTTAGTTCTATCAAGTGGCTCATCAAAATTGTACATCATTGTCCTTTGTTTCAAGAAAAAAATTGTAACATAATTATCATTTTTATTTCAAAGGATTTTGAGTGACTTATATCATTATAGGCGTTGTTTTAGTGTTGTTTTATTTGTTAACCAAAAACTATCAAACGGAAGCGTATCAGCACATTAAAGTCAATACCAAGCAAAAACTTCAAGGTTCGCTTGAAGCGCATGAAGCAGGGCTTTTAGTCGCTTTAATGGCAAAAGTAGCTAAGGCTGATGGGAAGGTTTGTGAATTAGAAGCGGAGCTTTTAGGGCTTACTTTTACCGATATTTCACAAGCATTTGAAGAGAGCGAAAAGATTCGTGAATCGCTTAAGGCTATCTATAAAAAAGAGATGGAAACTTTTGAAAATACCATTATTGTTTCCCAAAAGTACCTCAAATTAACCAAAAATGAGTATCAAAAACGCCTTAAAGTCATGGAATATCTCCTTAATCTTGCTTTTATTGATGGTGAATTTTCACAAACGGAGTTGATGATTACTGAAGATATTGCCAATGCAATGGAGATTAAAAGAGCTGATTTTGAACGCTTAATTTCTCAGTTTGAACAGTTTTATACAGCAAGAGCGACTCAAAAGAAATTGACACTTCAAAAGGCGTATGAGATTTTAGGTGCATCTGATGCTGATGATTTTGAGACGATTAAAAAGAAATATCGCACTTTAGTGAAAGAGTACCATCCTGACATTTTAATGGGGCAAGGTAAAGAGCAGTCTATTATCGACCAAGCAACAGCAAAGTTGCAAGAGATTAATGAGGCTTACGAGCTGGTTAAAAAGGAGAAAAATTAATGCACTCAACCCCTTTTGAAAAACATATTTTAAGTATGTCTGTTCTTATGACACCTGATAAAGCTAATTTTTCTGGCAATGTCCATGGTGGAGATTTGCTCAAATACTTAGACCAAGTTGCCTATGCGTGTGCATCTCGCTATTGTGGGCATTATGTGGTAACACTTTCTGTCGATCAAGTACTTTTTAAACATGCTATTCCTGTAGGAACTTTGGTGACTTTTTTAGCCAGTGTGAATTATACGGGTAAAACTTCGATGGAGATAGGCATTAAGGTTATTTCTGAGGATATTCAAAAGGGGATTGCCACACATACCAATAGTTGTTTTTTCACAATGGTAGCCGTGGGTAGTGATGGAAAACCTACACCTGTTCCATCACTAGAACCTCAAAGCGAAGTTGAGAAACGACGCTTTCACGATGGCAAAATGAGACGAGAGCTTAGATTGCACGGGTATAATATGCTTAAAGCTCCGACTCAATAAGTTCTTGTAATTCTTTATAACCAAATTTAATCAGTGGTTTACCATTGACAAAAAATTGAGGAGTCTTAGTGACTCCTAATGTCTTGCCATCTGTGATATCTTGCTTAATAATAGCATCAATTTCTGGCTTTTTCATATCATCGCGTAGTTTTTCAACATCAAGTCCTGCTTCTGGCAAAAATGCCCAAATCAGGCTGATATTAGGTGAATGGTGACTTGCCCATCTATTTTGATATTTAAAGAGAACATTCAGTGTTTCATCATATTTACCTTGAAATTTTGCTGCCTCAAGCATTTGTACCACATAGTAAGAATCCGTATGGAAAGGTGCATATCGTAACACGAGTTTAAATTTACCCGGATGCTTTTTCATGATACTTTCAACAAAGGGGTGAAATGCTTTACAAGTTTCACACGCAGGGTCGAAAAAATCAATAATATAGTTCTTAGCATTGGCATCGCCATAAATAGGAGAATGCGGACGGATAAAAACAGAAGTATTTTCTTTTGCCATAAAATCAAGATTTTGAGTGTACCAGTTTTTATAAAGGTAGCTTCCTCCAAAATAAGCAATGACTAAAACGAAAAGAGAGATGAAAATAATTTTTTGTTTTTGCATTAAATAGCCTTTCTTTTAAAAAATAGAAGTAAAATCAGAATAATTGAAAATGCGATGAGTGAGAGCATTTGAATGGTTAAAAAGCCAAACCAGTTAATATAATCACTCGTACATGAAACTCCTTGAGAACACGGTTGTGCGGATTCTGGGAGAATTTTGTAGTAAAGGAGGTTTTGATAGATGGCAAAAAAGAGTCCAATGAAGACGAAAGGCTGAGCATATTTAACCACTTTGGTATCCAAGGGAAAGAGTGCAACGAAGAAAATAATCACCAAAGGGTACATACAAATGCGTTGATACCAACACATGATACAAGGAGGAAACATCATTACTTCACTGAAAAAAAGGCTACCGAGTGTGGCAATAGTTGCGGTAAGCCAACAGAGAAAAAGGATGTTCCAAGCGAGGTTTGAAGTTTTCTGAAGTGGCGGCATAATTATAATTCCTTCTAATAGTAAAAACTTTTGGAATAGTAGCGTAAATTATTTAATAGATACTAAATCGGAACTTGTGTAAAATAAAAGAAATGATTTACATGTAAAGGAATAATGTGAGAGCGTTAATTAGTGTCAGCGATAAAACAGGTATTGTAGAGTTTGCCAAAGATTTAGAGAGTTTAGGTTTTGAGATAGTATCAACGGGTGGAACCTATAAACTTTTGAGTGAAGAGGGTGTTAAAGCATTAGAAATTAGTGAAGTGACTAAGTTTCCTGAGATGTTCGATGGACGCGTTAAAACACTCAACCCCATGATTCATGGAGGCATTTTACACCGAAGAGATTTACCTTTACATGTAGAGCTTGCAAAGCAACATGGCATTGTTGGAATTGATGTGGTGTGCGTGAATCTTTATCCTTTTAAAGAGACGATTGCAAAGACGGATGATTTTGATGAAATTATCGAAAATATCGACATTGGTGGGCCTGCGATGGTAAGAAGTGCAGCTAAAAACTTTGCGGATGTCCTCATTGTCACTGATGTTTTAGATTATGATGTGGTTATCGAAGCACTTAGGGAAAAGAAAAATACACTTGAGTTTAGAAGAAGTTTGATGATAAAAGCATTCGAACATACAGCAGCATACGATAGCATGATAGCCAACTATATGAACAAACGCTTTAATGAGGGATTTGGTGAGAAGCAATTTATCGTAGGAACGAAAGCTTTTAACACGCGTTATGGTGAAAACCCACATCAAAAGGGTGCTTTATATGAGTTTGATTACTTCTTTACCAATAACTTTAAAACACTCAAAGGTGAGGCGAGTTTTAACAATATGACCGATATTCATGGCGCAGTTAAAATTGCAGCTTCTTTTGGTGATGCACCGGCGGTTTCTATCATCAAACATGCCAATCCTTGTGGTTTTGCTATTGGTGAAAATCTTTTAGAAAGTTATGTGAAAGCACTCAAATGTGACCCAATTTCAGCATACGGTGGTGTTGTGGCAATTAATGGTAAATTAGATAAAGCTTTGGCTGAAAAAATCAATGAGATTTTTGTCGAAGTGATTATTGCTGCGAATGTGGATGAGGATGCTTTGGCGGTTTTTGAGAGTAAAAAGCGCATCAAAATCTTCTCACAAGAGAGTAAATACTTAGTCCTCAGTGATGATGAGTTTGACTTTAAACACATCGATGGTGGTTTCGTTTTTCAAAATAGTGATAGAGTAACCGACGAAGAAATCAAAGAAGCAAAATGTCTTACAACAAGAGTTGCCACAACGCAAGAATTTTCAGACCTAGAGATCGCTTACAAAGTAGCAAGCCTTACTAAATCAAACTGTGTGGTTTATGTTAAAAATAGCGCGATGGTAGCCATCGGCATGGGAATGACCAGTCGGGTTGATGCAGGGAAATGTGGGCTTTTAAAAGCTAAAGAGATGGGTCTTGAGGTTGAGGGCTGTTCTATGGCAAGTGAGGCATTTTTTCCATTCCGTGATAGTGTCGATGCTGCTGCCCTTGCTGGGGTTAAAGCCATCATTGAACCAGGTGGAAGCATTAGAGATGATGAAGTTGTAAATGCCGCCAATGAACATGGAATGGCACTTTATTTTACAGGTGTTAGACACTTTTTACATTAATAAGATATTTTTTGTCTTTTATTGATTTAGATTAAGGAATTTTGGAACGGATTGGATTATAGTAACACAAAAAAAAGGTGAAACAATGAATCCAATCCAAAAATCCTTACATGTAGAGAATGCCACGGTTCCATTTTTTACATATGTACAAGACGAAATAGAGTTTATAACTTTCGACACTTCTGCGTGTATTCCCCCTGAACCTATGATAAATGCGATGCTTGCTTTAGAAAAGCTAACTGCTCCTAGCATTAAAGTTGTGATGATTAATCATCAAAATCCTGTTGGTCTTTTGGCAAAAATTGGTAATTTTTATGACATCCAGACTGAAGAGTTAGGGGATGGAAAAATCAAATTAGTTTTTTCATACAAAGCTGGAGAGAGCGAAAAAGCGGATTTAAGCAAAAAAAGTTGTGCGGGTTGATATGAAAGTCTCTTTAGCCACGCAGATGGCACCACCTTTTGCGTTGGTGGCACATTTTTTTATCGCAGGTGTTTTCTTTTTGTTTTGCTCTAGCATTTCCTTATTATTTTTAAGTGGTGATATTACAAGTTATTTTGTCTCTCCTGCCTTTGCTGCATATGCCCATC
>JAQWCT010000005.1 GCA_028705785.1 Sulfurospirillaceae bacterium
TAGAGGATTCATTAGGACCTAGTTTTTGACTGAGTAAAAACAGTGTAGGAAGAAGGACAACAAGGGCAAAAACAATTCCTGAAGCTAAAAGTAATTCTTGGGACATTTGTTCGTCTTTCGAGCGTTATTTTTTACGAGTAAATTCCATAATAACGAAAGTAGTGTAAAACAGACCTTATGTATCTTTTAGAAATTTCTCTCTTAATTTTGCCCACCAAAACAAGTTCTAAGAGACTTTTGTATACAATAGCGGTCAAAAATTATGATTAGACGAGGGAATATATGCGATATTTAGTTTTTTTATCTTTATTAGCGTTGGCTTTGTATGCTGCAACAGCGGAAGATGTATACGAAATTTATAAAAACAAAGGCATTAACGCAGTTGAAGAGTATCTCAAAAGAGAGTTTGAACCCAAAGAGATTAAAGAAGTTAAAGTTAAAGAAGTTAAAACCAAACCCGTTGCACTCAAACCACCAACTGAAAAAGAACTTATCTCGAGAGATTTTTGGATGAAACAAGTCAAAGACATAGATGTGCAGTTTGGTTACTATGAAGAAGTAGAATCTTTGATTATCTGTGAAAAAGAAAAAAAGCGATGCGATATTTATAAAAACAGTAAAGAGGGTCCTAAATTTATCAAATCGCATGATGTGATTATGGGTAAAAGTGGGGATAAAGTCAAACGAGGCGATTTAAAAACACCTGTTGGTGTGTATGAAATCACTAAACGCTTTAAACCGACCAATAATTTTTATGGACCACTTGCCTTTTCACTCTCTTATCCTAATATTTACGACACACTTCGCGGTAAAAATGGAGATGGCATCTGGATTCATGGCTCACCCATGGATGGTAAAGACAGAGACGATTTGAGCAAAGGATGTGTGGTTCTTGAAAATGGTGACATTAAGACACTAGATACACAAATCAATGCAGAGAGTGCTTTAGTAATTATTGGTGAAACAAAACTACCTAAGATGTCTAAAGAGGCAGTTGCAAGCATTTTAAGTGAAGTTTATAAATGGCAACATGCGTGGAAAATTAACGATATTAATGCGTATTTGAATTTTTACTCCAATGATTTTAAAAAGTCAGATGGCTCAGGTAAAAAACAATTTTCTGCGATGAAACAAAGTATTTTTGCTAAAAAAGAGAGCAAAACAATTATTTTTGAGAATGTTACGATTGCTCCTTATCCAACGATGGATGATCGAAAACTCTTTAAAATCTCTTTTTTCCAAACTTATAAAAGCCCCTCTTTCGCTTCTAAAGGTGAAAAAGAACTCTATGTTGAACTCAATGGTGATAAAATCGCTATTTTAGCCGAGAAGTAGGGGGGGGGTAGAGAATGGATGAGAAAGAGATGATTGGCAAAGAGTTGGCAAAATTAATCGATGCGAGAGAGGCATTTTTAGCTTATTTGGATGCCTCCATTCCTAAAGATAGCCAAGGGATTGCCTTTGATTTTTCACAACATCCAACTTTAGACGCGAAGAGTGTGTATGAGCATTTTTATAAACTTGACTACCAAGCTCGAAAAATAAGAGGTTTTGTGGTGAGTAAAATGGACTTAAAACACTAAACAAATGGCATATATTACGATCAACCAAGCGCATTACTATCACAACCTTGACTTACTATGTGGCAAAGCAGGAGGCAAGGATAAGGTGATGGCTGTTTTAAAAGACAACGCTTATGGGCATGGTCTTGAATTGATGGCCAATCTTGCTTCAACTTATGGACTTCAAAAAGCAGCTGTTAAAAATCTTCAAGAAGCCAAGATGATTAGTCATCTTTTTGACGAAATTCTCATTTTGGCTGACCACCCAGCTACTCAAGCAGTTTCTTCTAATATCTCCTTTGCGGCACATGCGTTTGAAACACTGCTTCTTTTCCCAAAGGGAACGGCTATCCATCTTAGTATCGACACAGGAATGCACCGCAATGGTGTAAGAGAAGATAAAATCGAAGCGGCGATACTGCGCATTAAAGAAAGAGGACTGAATTTAAAAGGTATCTTTACCCATTTTAGAAGTTCTGATGAACTCAATAGTGAGTTTTTTTGGCAACAGGCTAACTTTGAGCGCGCAAAAGTGTTGGTAAAAGAACTGTTAAAAAAACATGGTCTCCCTTCCATTGCTTTTCACTCTTGCAACTCCGCGGGACTACTTCGTACGCAAAGCTTGGGAAGTGATGATTTTGCAAGGTGTGGTATTGCTATGTATGGCTATACTACACTTCATCCTATGATAGAAACACCTGCATTAAAACCAGTTTTGTCTTTGTGGGCGCAAAAATTAAGTACTAGAACCATCAAACAAGGTGAAAGAGTAGGATATGGTGGTATCTATGAAGCGACTTGTGATGAAGTCATTTCAACTTATGATATTGGATATGGAGATGGTTTTTTTAGATTTGATGGTCACGGAGAACTTTTTTTAGCCAATCAACAAACCATCAAAGGACGAATGTCGATGGATAGTTTTTGTACAGGTGGCGATGCACAAGAAATTTGTATGTTTGAGGATGCGACTGCATTAGCTAAACATTTTAGAACGATTAGTTATGAGATTATCACCAAGTTATCGCCTACACTTAAGCGAGTTGTGATTTAAACTAAGAGTTTCACTTCTACAGCGTTACCTTCTCTTGAGCTTGCAAGGGCTAAAGCGTTTTCGCAACGGGTTCTAAAAGTTCCAGCGGTGTCTTTATTGGAAATTGAGGTGATACCAAAACTACAAGTTATTTTGCCTATTCTGGTAAATTTATGCTCTTCCAGCAAGGCTTGGAATTTTTTTGCCAATCTTTGAGCCGCGCGAAAATCAACATCAAGTAACAATAAAGCAAATTGGTCATTTGTCCATTTCCCAAAAATATCAGTATCGCGAGTACTCTTTTTGATAATTTGTACAAAATCTCTTTTAAGATTGGTAATGATTTCAGCAGGAAAAATGTTGATTAGGTTTTGGAGCGTATTGATTTCAAAAAGCATGAGTGTTAGTTCAGTATGGTAGCGTTTGTGTCGACTGACTTCTTGGTCGATGTATTCTTGTAGCTTTACGGTGCTAATAAGTCCAGGAATGTGATCAGGAGTAATGTTTTCTGTCGGATTTTGGGTATTAGAAAGCGTCATATTTTCTTTTTTGGTAGACAAAGAGAGGATAAATGCAAACATCTCCGCTATTTTGGGAACAACTTCAAGATAATCCAAGTTAGCTTTTTCTTCTTTGCAAACAAGTACGAGATTTCCCAGTGCTTTTTCACTGCTCTCTTCTTTGAGGATAAAACTCAAAAGCGTATAGTTCTTGTCATTGAGTTTGATAGTATCTTGTGAAAATGCTCGTTTTTCCAAAAAGCAAGTGATGGCAAGTTTTTCTACTTCATTGACTGCGGCGTTGACTCTAAAGGGGAAAAGCTCTTTGGTGCGAAAAAAAGTTTTAATGAAATTATTTTCATTGTAAAGACTTAGTTTGTCTTGGTGATAGACAAAGAGAAGTGAAGATTCAAGGTGAAAGCATTCTTCTAATGCTTCTAAGGATTTTAAGACATTGACTTTGGTGGAGAGTGAAGAGAAAAGAAGCTTTGATATCTGATGCAAGGCGCCCATTTCATTGATACTGGGTTGTTCAACTTCTTTTTTAGCGATCAAAAAAGGCGTGAGTGTGAGTCCAAAAAGTAAACATGCAATGATTATTTTGAAAAAAGGCATGACATGAGGTGAAGTTAAAAAAAACTCGCTCCAAAAGGAGGTGTGATATAAAGTAACATTCATTAACGCGTCAAGTATCCAATAGGCAAACATAACGCTAAAAGAGAGCATCAAAAAGTGATTTTTTTTCATGGTAAACTCGCTGTTAGAGGGATTTAATACTTTCTTCAAATATGATACCATCAATAGCATTTAATGCCACAAATTCGATATCGCTTTCATCTGTACTAGAGAGCATGATTTTTCCACCAAAAAGATAATCGTCAGCAACTTTTTGTGCATTAATAGCAAGGCTTTTATCGACGATAAAATACTTTGCACCAAGTGCATTGGCTAAAACCAGCTCTTTAATATTCTTTACATGTAAAGCAAAAGAGAGGTTTTGCGTGTTGGCATAAGTACACAGTTTTATATCAAAATCAAATAACAAAAGCCCATTAGAAGGAGTTTGTGCTATTTGTGCTATAGACTTTATTTGGTAAAAAGAAGTGTATGGGATAGATGGATAACCAATGATTAACATTATAGTAACCTCGCACATTCTTTGGAACAAAAAAACTGACCATCTTTGATGATAGCATCTTTGTCGGTGATAAAAGTGGCACATTGGGCACACTCAACCATGGTATCGCCTTCGAGTGTTTTCTTCTCTTCTTTATGCTTTTGTATCTCAACTTTGCGTTTGTTTTTGAAAAAAAAGATATAAATAAGAAAAATAACGCTGACAAAAATCAATATCTTAACAAGCATCAATATCCTTCATAATAAGGTAATTTCGCTTACCTTTTTGGTGTATTTCACAGTTTTGAAGACCTTCAATCTCTTCTTGAACTAACTCACCTTTGTAGAAAAGTAGTAAAGTTTGCGAATCAATGAAGCCTTTGCACAAGCTGATGAGCATTTTGGTGTTGGTGACGGCGCGTGAGCTTATCAAGTCAACTTTAAAAGGTGTTACTTTTTCGACACGATTGGTAGAAACTTCAACATTTTTAAGGTCTAGTGTACTTTTAGCAAGGTGTAAAAAAGCGCTTTTTTTAGCGATAGGTTCAAAGAGAACAAAGTGTGTTTGGGGCATTGCAAGTGCTAAAAGAAGCCCTGGAAATCCAGCACCCGTTCCTATGTCGATAGCTTTTTGAATGGTTTTTACATGTAAGAAGTTTAAAGGATAGATGCTATCTTCCACATTTTTCATCGCTGCTTCTTTATTTTTGGCACCCGTGATATTGTGGGTTTGGTTGTATTTTAAAAGAAGTTCAATGAAAATTTCGACTTTTTGCCAAAAATTTTCAGGAAGCTTAAAAAGTATTTGCATCGTAAAAATAACCTTTTTATAATGACCTTAGTCAAGGAATCAAAGCTTGATTTGGAGGTATAATATCTCAATAGCCATTAATGAGTGATTAATCAACAAAATAGAGTAGTAAAAGGAGTAGAGAATGAAAGTAAGAAAAGAGGGCAATAGTGTCATTCTTGAGGGAAATATCAAAACGATTGGTGACTTTCAAGCCATCAAGCATGTACTCGATGAAATGATTTTAGATGTCTCCACCATAAACATTGTCTTACTTGATTCTATTTCTATTACTTCGTCGATTATTGGCTATTTGACAAAGCTTGTGCATAAAGACAAAGTGAACATTATCCTTAGTGTTGGAAATAAAGAATTGGTTGTACTGCTGGATGATTTAGGACTGAGTGATCTTTTACATGTAAGGAGTATTGGATGAGTATTCGCAAAAAACTATTATGGGTTCTTTCCCTTGTCCTTATTTATCTTTTTATCAATATTTTTCAAGTCGTCAGCGAATCAATCAATCAAAAAAAGAAGTTAGCAGAAGTCGCAACGCTGAGTGAACTCTCTTCTAAACTTTCTTTATTTATCCATGAAACACAAAAAGAAAGAGGCATGAGTGCGGGATTTCTAGGCTCTGCGGGTAAAAAATTTGGGGATGTTTTACCCAAACAAAGAGCACTTACTGATGAGAGTTTAAAAATATTAGAGGGCTATGTCCACTCCATTGGACTTGATAAATTTTCCAAAGAATTGCAAAGTGAAATGGTAAAGTTGCAAGAAGATACCAAAAAGATTGCTACGGTGCGTGGTCAAATTGATGCGTTGAAGATGAGTGTCAAAGAGAGCGTCGCTTTTTATACCGATATGAATACCAAAATCTTACATGTAACCGACATTGTGGCAAAAGTCTCCGAAGTAGCAGAATTAGTTAAAGTGCTTTCCTCCTATTCTAACTTCTTAAAACTCAAAGAGCTTGTAGGAATTGAGCGAGCGACACTGAGTGGAACTTTTGCAAGCAATGCTTTTGCTGAGGGAATCTTTGCAAGATGGAATGGATTGATGGCCTCACAAACTTCTTATACGGATGCTTTTTTAGCAACTGCTACGGATGATGTTAAAGTCTTATTTAACCAAAAAATGCAAGATGAGTCGATCAAAGAGGTAGAAAAATTTCGCTCTATTGCTTTAGCAAAAGCTAATGAAGGAAATTTTGGTGTTGATGCACAAGTCTGGTTTAACACCATTACTAAGAAGATAGATATCCTCAAAGCCATTGATGATGGCATTTCACAAAGCAGTACAGCTCTTATTGCCAAACTTGCACAAGAAGCGACTTCTCAAATGTGGATTGCCGTTTCACTAAGTGGCATTTTTGGCGTGCTATTACTTTTTATTCTTATCTCTGTTCAGCGAGGCATCATCAAAAGTGTTAACAGTAGTCATAGACAGATTCAATACATTGCAGATGCTAAGGATTTAAGTACCAAGATAGCTATTGAAAATACCAAAGATGAGTTGGCTCAAATATCACATGCCATTAATGGCATGGTGGATTCTTTTGCTTCTACCATTCACCACACGATGAATACCCTTGGTTTGACCAATGAGCAAAGTAAAAAACTGGACAATGTCATCGTCTCTTTGGGTAAGAGTATCCAACATCAAGAGGTACAAATCTCTGATATGAATGCGCTGGTTTCAGATGTAGGCGCTCAACTTGATATCATTGAAGAGGCATCGGTGGGAACAACTGAGGATTTACAAGAGACTGCAAGTACCCTTGATTTATTTATCAGTAGCTTAAGCCAATCCGTTCAAAGTATTGAGGATGGCTCACTAAGACAGCATGACTTAGCGCATAAAGTAGGCTCACTCAGTGAACAGGCCCGAAGTATCAAAGAGATTTTAAGTATCATCGGAGATATTGCTGACCAGACCAATCTTCTAGCCCTCAATGCCGCTATTGAAGCAGCGCGTGCAGGAGAACATGGAAGAGGGTTTGCCGTCGTTGCCGATGAGGTTCGTAAACTAGCAGAACGCACGCAAAAAAGTCTTTTAGAAATTAGTGCCAATGTTAATGTTATCACGCAAAGTGTGAATGATATCTCCCAAGAAACAGAAAAAACAACGCGTGAGATGGAAAATTCATCACGCCAAGCGCAAGAACTTATCTTACATGTAGAAGATACCAAAGAAAAACTCTCCTCGACTTATGCTAAATCCACCGAAGTGATGCACAAGTCAACCTATATCGCTACTAAAACAAAAAGCTTGATTAGTTTGATGTCAAATATCGTTGCAGATACCTCTTTAAATAAAAAGTTAAGCCATGAAGTAGAAGAGGTTTCAAATGCGCTATCCAGTAGTGCCCATGAGCTAGAGCAGACATTAAAACAGTTTAAAGTCTAATTTTGTTATCCAATGATGTTATTTTAAGACCCTATTTGAAGCAGATGACACTTTTATGTGTCGATGCTTCACCGCTGATGCAAAGTATCTATGAAGATATCTTTACAACGCTTTTTCAGACTGTTTTCATAGCAAATGATGGTGAAGAGGGCATTGCTTTTTGTCAAGAGCATGACATTGATTTAGTATTATGTGAGTATGCCCTTCCCCGAATGAATGGCATAGAGATGATAGCGCAGATGCGCCAACTCAAGCCATTGATGCCCATTATCTTAGTGACACAAACGATGGAACCTCATGTTTTCACAGAAGCCTTCAAATACCGCGTTTGTAACTTTGTACAAAAGCCATTTGATACGACAGACCTTCTTGAAGCCGTTGAGCAGGCTGTTAAAATCATCATTGCGGATAAATTTATCTACCAAGAGCAACAAAGACAGCTAGAAGTACTGGAAAAAAAAGTAGCGTATGGGGATTATCAAGAGGAGCTTTCTTTTCAAAAAGAGCTGAGCATGATTAAAAACGACTTTTATTATCGGCTCATTAGTCATGATTGCGAGCAAAGAGTTGTTTTGGCTGATTTTTTATATATGCCCAAAGATATTCTCAGTGGAGATTCATATTCGGCTCGTAAACTAGGCGATGGTAAGGCACTTTTTTTTATGGTTGATGGAATGGGAAAAGGCGTTTCAGCATCGGTTAGTGCCATGATGAGTGTATCGTTTATCAATTATTTGATTGATAAAATCATTCAAAAAGGGTTAGTCATTGACCTTCAAAAACTCATTCACAATGCGCTTTTATATGTACAAGGTATCTTGCTTGAAGAAGAAATCTTATCTATCGTCTTTTTTTACATCCATCCGAAAGAGCAATATTTTGAATATGCTTCATTTTCAATGCCCTCCATTCTTATCATGAACCAAGATAATGAAGTGGTAGCACTAAAATCCAACAATCCTCCCATGAACAAATATGTTAGCACTTTCAAAATCGATCAAATGCCCTATAAAAAAATAAGCAAGATACTTATTTACAGTGATGGATTGGTTGAAAACAGCCTCAAAGAAGAGGGTACTTATGCCCAATTCCTACACGAAGATTTTAAAAATGCTATGACGAGAGAGGATTTGCGTCAAAAAATAGTTAAGCGCATTGGAGAGCAAGAAGATGACATTACCTTTATTTTACTCAATTTAATTTCGTTTGAGCAGACGACTGTGCACCGAGAAATTGAGACAACATTGGATAGCGTTGAAGCTTCAAACGAATGGTTTTTTATACTGAGAGAACAATGGTGTCAGGATAAAGGTCTTAATACAAAGGCGAGTTTGGCATTTAATGAACTTTTGATGAATGCTTATGAGCATGGCAACCTAGATATCAATAAAAACCAAAAGCATCAATTGATCGAAAAAGATGAGTATTTTACCTATTTGGCACATCACGAAAAAGAGTGTCATAAGAAAATTACTATCACTTTACATGTAAGCTCAAATCCCGCAGGAGAGAAGTATTTGTTTACCTGTATTGAAGATGAGGGTGAAGGGTTTGATACGGCTATCTTATCAACCGTTTTTGGACTTCGAAAAAGTTTTAATGGCAGAGGGATTTTTATGAGTAAACGGGCAAGTTTAGGAATTTATTATAATGCTAAAGGAAACTTAGTGATGTTTGTCACTAAGCTTTAAAGGGCGCACTTTTTTGCAAATCTTTTAACGAAGAGTTTTTGAACATCTCTTCAATAAGCTGTTTAGGCTTTGACCACGATTCATGTAAAACACAATGTTCACCTTGACTACATAAACCTTCTCCCATCAAACATACATCTTCATTAACATCATTCATGACTTCTAAAATATCGTAAATCTTGATTTCTTCTAAGGGTTTAGCAAAGATAAAGCCACCATTTTTGCCCCGAGTTGAGTTGATAAAACCCGCTTTTCCAAGGTTGGTCATGATGCGTGTTAGGTACTTATAGGGGATATTTAATGTTTGAGAGAGTCCTTTAGCGGTATGTGAATCTTCATTGGTATTGCTCATATGGGCTAGGATTCTAAGGGCGTATTCTGAGGTTGCTTTGAGTTTCATCTTCTTCCTTTTCGAAATAGTATTGTAATGAAAAAAGATTAAAGATAAATTATTTTTTTGTCAGCTTTTCTTAATTTTTCTTTCAGTAATATTACAAGTATTAATTACTACCTTTAAGTAGTAATATAAAAATAAAAGGATGAGAGATGACTTTTTTGAACTCCCTAGAGTTGTTGGCATTTCACAATGTGGCATACAGTGTTTATTCTGCACTGATTATCGCTGTTATTGCGTGGTTTGGCTACAACTTGACGCGTAAGGAAAAAGCAGAACCATTGGTGAGAATCCCTTTTTATGGGTTTATCGCATTTTTGGTCGCTGCAGGTGTTGGGCATCACATATTTACTTACAATGTGGTTCCATGGGTGGCTGAGGATATCACAAGGGCAAAAAATACACCGAGTAAAATTTACAAGGTGACCATTGAAAAGCATCAATTTAAACTTCCAAGTGAAAAATTGGTTCTCAACTGTGGCGATAAAGTACTTTTTGATGTTGAAAGTAAAGATTTGGTGTATGGTTTTGGTTTGTTTAGAAAAAATCATACGATGGTAACCCAAATGCAAGTCAATCCAGGGTCTAAAAATACTTTACTTTGGACATTTCATGATGATGGCGTATTTGACTTGATGTCAACAGAATACTCAGGCCCAAAAGGCAATGCGATGTTTGTTCCAAATGTTGTAGAAGTCAGTGGCTGTAAAGAAAAAGTTGCAACAAATGGAGGTTCAAAATGAGTTTTATGAGTGATTTAGTGCATGGTGCAGACAATCAGTTTGACCACAAAAGCCTCAATGCTCTTCAAAAAGTAACGCTTCGAGCTGTTGTGGTTGCTTTCTTGTTTTATGGTTTGGCGGCTATTGAGGGTATGATCATGCGTATGGCTGCGATTACGCCAAGCATTCCTCCTGTTAATGGCAGCGTTGACCATTATTTCGCGATTATGACGGTACATCCTATTGTAGGTATTTTTGGGTCAACTTATCAGTTGGTTTTTGGTGCATTTTTGTTTTTGATTCCTTTTTTGACTAAAAAACCACTTTATAGCATCAAACTCGCTAATGCGGTATGGATACTTATCACCGTAGGTACTATTACTTCATGGTTGGCTTCATTTATCTATAATTATGCACCACTTTATACGCTTTATTGGCCATTGCCTGCAGATACAACACAGTTTAAAGCTATTGGCGGCGTGATGTTTATCGTTGGTGTTGCCCTCATCATGGTAGGAACTTTAGGGTTTATCTACGATGTCTATGCAACTGTTTTTTCAAAAGTAGGTGTCCATAAAGATAAAACTACTAAAGAGCTTTTGATTTCTGGTTTTGGAATTGATGGTATGATGAACCTTTGGTATAAACTCACCGGTCGTCAACCTTACTCAAAAGAGCCAGCTCTTTCATTACCAGTAGTTGCTATCTTTAGAGGAACAGTCGATACATTTTTAGATGCGTTGGTTATCCTCACAGCAGGTGTTTTAGTGCTGGTTTATCTCCTTTTTGATATGAGCGGTGTGAAGTTGGATGTTGCAGCAGTTGATGCCCTTTTATATAAAAATTTATTTTGGTGGGGACTTGACCTTGTTGCTGATGGGCTTGTACTTATCTATGTAGCAGGTTCTTGGTATTTACTCGCAACGCTTATCACAGGACAAAAACTCTTTATGGAAAATGTGGCTAGAGCTGCATTGATGTTGGAGCTTTTGGTTTCATGGATGGTTTGGTCGCATCACTTACTCGCCGATCAAGGTCAGCCTGAGATGATGAAGCTTATCTCTGGTGAGATGGTTACTGCATTTGAGCTTTTAACACAAGGTTTAGCACTCTTTATTACACTTGTAACCTTATGGAAAGCACGACCACTTAAAATGACGATGGAGCTTAAGTATCTTTTAGGTGGACTTGTTGGTTTTGGTTTGGCAGTTCCCGCAGGAATTATTCAAGCAGATATGGCGATGAACAGAGTCCTTCACAATACACAATGGATTATCGGAGCGCATGTACATATCGCTATCATCGTTGGTCTTTATATGACACTTTACAGTGCTGTGTATGTGCTTTGGCCTTTGGTCACAAACAATGCCAAACTATGGAGTACCAAACTCGCTAATGCACACTTTTGGTTGCATCTCATAGGCGGTATCGGTATGGGTGCATTTATGGGTATGGCAGGACTTGATGGTATGCTTCGTCGTCACATGTACTTCAATGGTGAGTATAACTTCTATATGATACTTGCGGGTATTTGTGGTGGTATGTTATTGCTTGCATGGGTTCTTTTCTTATTCAATGTCATTATGTCGGTTGGTCTTAAAGGGCTTATTGGTATCTTTTTACCCTCTGAACATAAAGAAGCAAGTTATGGCATAGAGCCAGTAAAAGCTTAAAAAATTAGTCGCATCGCTCTTGCGGTGCGACGCTCAAAGTAGAAACTATGATTTATTTAAAACGAGTTGCACGAGAGATTAAAACTATCGGTTTGTATGATTTGGTTTTTCAAGATGTGCAAAAAATTCTTCAAAAAAAAGAGATAGAAGTTTTTGAAATAGAAGCACTATTGTCTTCACACCCTGAAATTTTAGAAGCGTACAAGCAAACTAATGTCGAATACAACATCAGCAACATTCATCTTCGCGATATTTCTTTTGAAGATTTAGCCTTTACATGTAAAGAAAAAGCCAATAGGGTTAATGCCAATCTTGCGAAGCTTCGAGAGATAGAAAAGTACACACTTGACTTTGAACAAAGCTCTGTTCTTGTCATCATCATGTCTATTGAATTTTTTGTGCTATTTTCTGTGCAATACTTCATTGTTTTACTTGACCTTAAAGTCTGGCAATGGGAGATTTACGGATTATTTGCACTCTCTGTTTTATGGGCATGGTTGTATGCCAAAAAAGAGCGAAAAAAGTTTGAAACCAATGCTCTGACTTATGAAAAGCTTTATGGTGAAACTTTAGAAATAGTGGATGATCTTGAAAAAGAAGGTTGTGTTAGCAGAGAAAAATTGATGATTGAGCAAAGTAATGAGCATATCTAAGGCGAGAAAACCCGCCTTAGTGTGACAAACTATTTAAAAGAAGCGATAGTCGCTGCAACTGCTGCGATTTCATCATCATTCATTCCTGATACAATAGGTTTCATAATCGCTTTCATAGGACCACCCACATCATTTTTATAACCATTCATGGAAGCTATTGTTTTAGCGGCATCCCATCCTGCGATAACGACTGATTTATTTAATGCAGGTTTGACTGCTTTTTCGCCATGACAGGAAAAACATTTTTCCTTATAAACCGCGGCACCATCTGCGGCAAAGAGTGTTGATAATGCTACAACACTAAGTCCTAATACAATCTTCTTCATTCTAAACTCCTGATTTTTTAGCGAAATAATAGCCTATTTTGAAAAATTTTGCATTGATTAGCGTCAAAAAAGAGCCTTTTGGCTCTTTTTCTTAAAGTGTTATAGAGGCGGTATAGTCTCCATGAAGGTTACAACGAGAGGTAGCAGAAAGCATTTTGGTTGTTTTTGTATTGATTCTAGTTGCCAAATAACCTCTTGAAGCTGTAGGCTCCAAAGACACACTAGCAACCTTTTTCCCATCTGCTAAAAGTTCTATTTCGTAAATCCAGTGATTGTCAATACTTGGATGAATGACACCTTTTTGACCGATATTGACTTCAACCAGTGCAAAACCTTGTGCGTCAACAGCTCCAACTTTGATTTCAGGGGAGTGTTTGAGTTCGAGTTCTGTCATCTTAGTGGGATCTTGAATCTCCATCTTTTTTTTGTTGACAATGAGCTTTTCTTCGTAAGCCGAAGCACAGGTGGTGGCAAGGGCTGCTAAGGCAGCAAGTTTGATAGCATCTCTTCTTTGCATGGTAAAACTCCTTTGAAAAAAATTTGTTCCTAAGTATAGATAAAAATGTTTAATAATTCTTTTAATAAAAAAGAGTAAAGTTATCTCATATAAATTCTAAAGGAGATAACAATGGCTATTGAACTACCAGTACTTCCATATGAGGCAAGCGCACTTGAGCCTTTCATCAGTGCAAATACTTTGGGTTTTCATCATGGAAAACATCATCAAACTTATGTTACCAATACCAATAATCTTATCAAAGGTACAGACCTTGAAGATGCGAGTCTTGAAAAAATCGTGTTAAGTGCCGCTAATAATGCTGAAAAAGCAGGACTTTTCAACAATGCTGCTCAAGTATGGAATCATACATTTTACTGGAAAAGTATGAAAAAAGGCGGTGGTGGTGCTCCAACTGGCGCTATTGCTAAAAAAATCAATGAAGATTTTGGAAGTTATGAAGCTTTTGCTGAAGCATTTAAAAATGCAGGTTTGACACAGTTTGGTAGTGGTTGGGCATGGTTAGTGCTTAAAGATGGCAAACTTCAAATTATGAAAACAGCCAATGGAGACACGCCAATGGCGCATGGCTTTATCGCTATTTTAACGGTAGATGTATGGGAACATGCATACTATCTTGACTATCAAAACAAAAGAGCAGATTATCTTGATGTTTTCTTGAAAAATTTAGTGAACTGGGATTTTGCGAACGCAAATCTTTAGAAGATGATTTTAGGCGAACTATAAAGGTTCGCCTAAAGTAAGTGCCCCATTTTTTCTTTTTTTGTCTTTAAATATCCCTTATTAAACTCATTGGGTTTAATAACAACAGGTACGCGCTCGACAATCTCAATATTTTTCAAACTCTCAATTTTTTTAGGATTATTGGTGAGAAGTCTAATTTTCTTAATCCCAAAGTGTTCCAAAACAAACTCGACCATCTCATAAGTGCGTTCATCATCTGCAAATCCTAATTGATGATTTGCTTCGATGGTGTTAAATCCTTTATCTTGCAAAGCATAAGCATTGACTTTGTTAAGAAGTCCGATGTTTCTGCCTTCTTGACGAAGATAGATGACCATGCCACCCTCTTTTTCAATCGCTTCTAAGGCAAACTCAAGTTGATCTCGACAATCACATTTTAGACTTCCGATGGTATCTCCAGTAAGGCATTCACTATGAACTCTGACTAAAACGACTTCTTGTAAAGGCTCTTTAAAGATAACAAGATGCTCTTTAATACCCTCTTTAAAAGATTGAATTTTAAAGCTACCAAAGCGTGAGGGAAGGTTCGCAATTTGCGAAATCTCTATTTTCATTTTCTTTTATATCCAGTTATGGTAAAATCACTCTTTTTTCAAAAAGAGCATAATTTTAACAAATATAAGGCAAAAGAATGTTTAAAAGAATGAGACGTCTGCGAATGCATCCTACTTCACGCGCGTTGGTACGGGAAAACTCTTTACATGTAGAAGATTTTATCTATCCACTTTTTGTTAAAAGCGGTGTGAATATCAAAAAAGAGATAAGTTCCATGCCCGGTGTTTTTCAAATGAGTATCGATGAGATTTTAAAAGAAGCTCAAGTGCTTCAAGATTTGGGGATTAATGCCATTATTTTATTTGGTATTCCTGAAACGAAAGATAGCATTGGTAGCGACGCACTGTGTGAACATGGCATCATCGCTTCTGCGATAAGAGCGATTAAAAAAGTTTATCCTAAAATGTTTATTGTGACTGATTTGTGTTTTTGTGAATTTACTGACCATGGGCACTGTGGTATTTTGGATATGGAACATGAGAGTGTTAATAATGATGCAACGCTTGAGATTTTGGCTAAACAAGCGTTAATTCATGCCCATGCAGGAGCGGATATGATAGCACCAAGCGGCATGATGGATGGGATGATAGAAGTACTTCGTGAAGCGCTAGATGGTGAGGGTTTTATCAATTTACCGATTATGAGTTATTCGACTAAATTTGCAAGTGCTTACTATGGACCATTTCGTGATGTTGCAGAATCTGCTCCGAGCTTTGGCGATAGAAAAACTTACCAAATGGACCCTGCAAATCGTAGAGAAGCCATTAACGAATCCATTGAAGATGAGAAGCAAGGTGCGGATATCTTGATGGTTAAGCCTGCTTTGGCGTATCTTGACATCATCCGTGATGTGCGCAATGCGACTGCTTTGCCTTTGTGTGTTTACAATGTCAGTGGCGAGTATGCGATGCTCAAAGTGGCGGGAAAGGCTGGCGTGATTGATTATGAGCGCGTGATGATGGAGACGATGTTGGCGTTTAAAAGAGCAGGGGCGGATATCATCATCAGTTACCATGCTAAAGAGGTAGCAGAAGTTTTAAGGAGAACAAAATGAGACATTTTCTTACACTGAAAGATTTTACGAAAGAAGAAATTTTAGAGATTATTGAATTGGCAGTGAAGATCAAAAAACAGACCAAAAAAGGCAAATTTAAACCTTATTTGAAAGACCAAACTCTGGGTATGATTTTTGAAAAAAGCAGTACTAGAACGAGAGTAAGTTTTGAAGTAGGTATCCATCAGCTTGGCGGAAAGGGATTGTTTTTGTCCTCTAATGACCTTCAGCTTGGACGGGGTGAGCCTATGAAAGATACCGCACGCGTCATTAGTCGCATGGTGGATATGGTGATGATTCGCACTTTTGCGCAAAGCACACTTGAAGAGTTCGCTGCGTATTCTAAAGTGCCTGTGATTAGTGGTTTGAGTGATTCTTATCATCCTGTGCAGTTGATGGCTGATTATATGACGATGGTAGAGCATGGGAAAAATATAGCTCCTATCGTTGCTTATGTAGGTGATGGCAATAATATGACCCATTCATGGCTCATGATGGCGGCAAAACTAGGTTTTGAACTTCGTGTGGCAACGCCTAAAGGCTATGAAGTAGATGCTAAAATCCTTGAAGATGCGCTTGCTTTTGCGAAAGAGAGTGGGGCAGTCATCAAAATCGGACATGATCCCAAAAAGGCTATCAAAGGGGCAAGTGTTGTGACCACAGATACTTGGGTATCGATGGGACAAGAGGCAGAAAAAGCCAAAAGAGTGGCAGACTTTCATGGGTTTATGGTAGATGAAAAAATGATGACTTTAGCGCAAAGTGGTGCTATGTTCTTGCATTGTTTGCCAGCGTATCGTGGTTATGAAGTGAGTGAAGAAGTTTTTGAAGCGCACGCTGATGAGATATTTGATGAGGCTGAAAATAGACTTCATGCCCAAAAAGCCGTCATGGTATGGTTGGATAGGAATAGAAACAAGTAATGGCAAAAAAGAGCAGTAAATCATTGGCAATGATAGAAAAAATCGCTAAGGGACTTGATGTCTCAAAGCAAAAAGAGCAAACGCTACTAGAAATAAGCTCAAGTGAGCAGGAAGATGCGAAGATTTTAACCCTTAAGCGAGGAAGTTGGAGTGGTAAAGAGCCGTGGTTTGTGTTGGATGAAAAACAAAAACTCCATGCGCTCATTCCCATAGAAGCACTCTCCAAAGTGATGGAAAATTTGAAACAAATGGAAGAAGAAGCTTTTTCGATGAAGCTTGAAAAAAGCATTCTTCAGCAACTGCCGATTGATTTTCAAGATGTGTGGACGGTGGCAATGGAAGAAGTCCAAAAGAGAAAAAGCAAAGATATTGATTTTGAAAAATTGGTTCGAAAAATTAAAAAAGATCATCCTAATCTTTTTTTAGATTTGAGAGATTTATATTTACCTGAGGGTGTTAATATTATGCAGCAATTTGAATAAAGGGTGATGATGATAGATTTTGAAAAATTTTCCAAGTACTCTAAGGCGGGTCCTCGGTATACAAGTTACCCAACAGCACCAGAGTTTAACGACTCTTTTGATGCGACATCGTATGTTAAAGTTTTGGAAAACCAAGATAAAGCCCGCAAACTCTCTTTGTACTTTCACCTTCCTTTTTGCAGAAGTGCTTGTTATTTTTGTGGATGTAATGTTACTTTTACGAGTAAAGAAGATAAAAAAGACCGCTATATAGACTATCTTGAAAAAGAACTTGCTCTCTTAGCAAAGCATCTTGATGTCACTCGTGAGGTCATCCAACTTCATTTTGGTGGCGGAACACCGACTTTTTTTAGTGCCGAACAACTCAAACGAGTTATTGGACTTATCAAACAGTACTTTAAAAACTTTAGTCAAGAAGCTGAGATAAGCTGTGAGATAGACCCACGATTTTTAACGCTAGAACAATTAGAAGTCCTTACATGTAATGGTTTTAATCGCATCAGTTACGGCGTTCAAGACTTTAACGATGAGGTACAAAAAGCGATTCACCGCATTCAGCCTTATGAAGTGACTAAAAACGCTGTAGAGATGGCGCGAAACGCTGGGATAGGCTCTATCAATATGGACTTGATTTATGGGCTTCCTTTTCAAACGCTTGAGACATTTAAACAGACTTTGGAGATGGCGATTTCACTTCAGCCCAACCGATTTGCGGTGTTTAACTACGCCCATGTGCCGTGGATGAAAAAAACCATGCGCAAAATCGATGAGACAACTTTGCCTCATCCGAGTGTCAAACTCGCCATCATGCGTTATACAATTGACTTTTTAAGTGCCAATGGTTATAAAATGATAGGCATGGATCACTTTGCAAAGCCTGATGATGAGTTGTTTTTAGCCATCGAAAAGGGCGAATTGCACCGTAACTTCCAAGGCTATACCACTAAAGGTGGCGCTGACTTAGTGGGTATTGGTTTGACCAGTATTGGCGAGGGCATCAACCATTATGTGCAAAACTTTAAAGAGATGGAAGCGTATGAAGAAGCCTTAGATAAAGGCATTTTACCTGTTCATCGTGGACTCATTTTAAGTGATGACGATGTGCTTCGTAAAGCGGTTATCATGGAGATGATGAGTAACTTTAAACTCAACATTGAGGGTATCGAAAAAAGCTTTGGTATCGACTTTTTTGATTATTTTGCCGATGCAATTGAGGCTTTAAAACCCTTTGTAGAAGAAGAACTTGTCATCATAGACAAAGAAAATAAAAGAATTTTAGTGAACCCAACTGGCACACTTCTCATTCGCAATATCGCTATGCCATTTGATGCGTATCTTCAAAAAATTCCCGAAGACAAACGCCGTTTTAGTAAGACGGTCTAAGATGTTTACCTTTAATGTCACCAGTGATGCGTGTGTAAAGTGTGGTAAATGTATCCCCGTTTGTACCATTCATGAAGTCAATCGCGATGAAGTTACCAGCCCTAGAGGATTTTTAGACCTTTTAGGTGCTTACCAACGAGGCGATTTGGAACTCGATAAAAACGCTAAAAATATCTTTGAAAGCTGTTTTTTGTGTACCAATTGCGTCGATGTTTGTCCGAACGATTTGCCAGTGGATATGCTAATAGAACAAGTACGAAACGATATCCGCCAAAAATACGGCTTAGCGTGGTACAAAAAACTCGCCTTTTTCTTGCTTCGTAACCGAAAAATCATGGATGTCATGGCAAAGTTTGGCTATATGTTTCAAACCTGTGGTTTTAAAATGGTCGAAAAACAAAGCTCTATGTATCTACGCAATTTTCCCATCATCAAGCTCGATAGACTTTTCCCAAGTTTGGCAAAAAAAAGCTTTTTAAACTCTCATCCTGATGTGATTTATAACGGTGGCAAGGGCAAAGTGGGCATCTTTATCGGTTGTTTAGCCAATTACATGTACACCGATATCGGCAAAGCACTTTTGGAGATTTTAAAAGCCTTAGAGATAGACGCTTATCTCATCAAACAACAAAAATGCTGTGGCGCACCTTCTTATTTTACGGGTGATTTTGACAGTGTTGACGCTCTTGCAAAATTCAATATCGAATATATCGAAAGTTTTCAAGACGAACTCGACGCCATCATCATCCCAGAAGCAACCTGTAGTGCCATGATAAAAGAAGACTACGCACATTTCTTTCACAACCAACCCGAATGGAAAAAAAGAGCAGAGGCTATCAAACCGCACATCTTTATGGCAACTGAATACCTAGAAAAAAAGACCAACTTAGCGCAACTTCTAGCAACCAAAGCCAAGCAAACAGACAGTGTCACTTATCACGACCCTTGCCATGCTCGAAAAATGCAAAAAATCTTCAAAGAACCTCGAAATCTTATCTCCCAAAACTATGTTATCAAAGAGATGATCGACCCGAACCGCTGTTGCGGATTTGGCGGTGTCACCATGCAAACCGAAAAATACCGCTTCGCCAAAGCCGCAGGACTCCCCAAAGCAGCGATGATAAAAGAAACGGGTGCGCAGTTCGTCAGTGCTGAATGTAGCGCTTGTCGTATGCAACTTAGCGATGCAATGCATGGTCAAAAAGTTGATGTTATCTTTAAAAACCCGATTGAATTGATCGCTAAAGCGCTTCGCGAGGAGTAAGTAAAATGTTTACATGTAAGGCTGAAAAGCTTTACATGTAAACACCATTGGTATACTTAAAATAATAAAAAAGGCTTAGGTAATGGCAGGTTTAAGGTCAATAGAAAAAAAGTATTTTGAAGACTTGTTTTCTATGCAAACAGGTTATGTATTACCTGATAGCCTTACAAACTCGGCATTTTCAGAACTTTTTAGAGATTGTATAAATATAGATATTTATCAAAATAAGTATTCTTTCAATGGTGATTCAAAAGCAAAACGATTAAGAGCTTTTTGGGAAATTGAGCCTGATAATGTGGTCGCAAAAGTTTTAGATGAGCTATTAGAAGTTTGGAAATTTGAACAAAATAAAAAAAGTAAAGCAGTAGAAACTTCAACATATATTCAGTGTAAAAATATCATAGATAGATTGAATGGCAAAAAAGTTGAAAAAGAATTAAAAGAAGAAGATTTTTTATCAAAAGAATTTAAGAACTTGGATTTATCTCTTTTAAATATTGATATACAACTTGAAAGCGTTATTAAACAAAGAATAGATGAAATACAAAAATCACTAAAAAGTGGGGCTTCATTAGCAGTTATATTTTTATGCGGAAGTGTACTCGAAGGTTTGCTACAAGATAAAGCTTTAAAAACTCCAAAAGAATTTAATAGTGCTAATGCTTCTCCAAAAAAAGATGGCAAGGTATTGCCGATAAATGAGTGGTCACTCAATGCACTAATTGATGTTGCATATGAAGTTAAGATTATAGAGCTTGATATAAAGAAATATAGCCATGTTCTAAAAGAATTTAGAAATTATATTCATCCACGAGAACAAGCTACTAGTAAGTTTAATCCAAATGAACGGACTGCAAAAATTAGTTGGGCAGTTCTACAAGCAGCTATTGTAAATTTGAGTATACAAAAAAAGCAATGAAATGATACAAACAAAAAAAGCAAGTCTTTGCCCTTGTGGCAGCCAAAAAGCATATGAAACATGTTGTGAGCCGTACCATAAAACTTACCATGCTCCAACGGCTGAAGTCCTGATGCGTTCGCGTTACTGTGCTTTTGTATTTGGCCTTGTTGATTATCTTTATGAAACCACGCATCCGAGCAATCGAAGTAAGCATCTCAAAGATGAAATTGCCTTTACATGTAAAGGTTTGGCATGGACAAAACTTGAGGTTTTAGGGTGTTGGCAAGGGATGGAAAAAGACAAAGTTGGTAAAGTTTCTTTTCGTGCTTCATTTGTGCAAGAGGGTAAAAAAGGTTTACATGTAGAGCACTCACGGTTTAAACGATTTGGTAAAGCGTGGATGTATTTAGATGGAAATATTGAATAAAAGGCTCTATGCTCGACTTTTGATTTTAGATATACTCTACTTTTCTTTACATGTAAAGAATTTTTACCAAGACATAATCTTTCATATATTTAATTTAAAAGATAATATCAAATAATTTTGAGTATACTTCAAGGTAACAACTCTCTTGGTAAGGAGTGATATCAAAATGATGAAGTATATTTTGGCTATATGTTTGTTGTGTATAACCTTTTTAGATGCTTCGCATGTTGATGTGACGCCTCAAGAGCAGGCGTGGCTTCAAAAACATAAAACGATACGGGTAAGAGTAGCTACGGAGATGTTGCCTTATCAGGTTTTGAAAGATGGTCAATTTTCTGGGATTAGTGTTGAATATATCAAGTATTTTGCCAATGCCTTTAACATCCATATCGAATATGTTACCAAAGGTTCATGGGCTGAAGCATTAGAAAAAATCAAAACGAGAGATGGTGTAGATGTTCTGCTTAAAGCAACTACCAATCAAAATCGCTCAAATACGATGCTTTTTAGCAAACCTTATATCGCTTTCCCTTTTTCTCTACTAAGCCATAGCACCATACCCGCAGACACTTTTTTTGAATCCCACACAAGAACGATAGCTTTAGCAAAAAATTATGTTATCAACGAAAAGCTACAACGAGATTATCCGCAGTTTCGCTATCAGATATATGAGACAAATCTTGAAGCGATGAAAGCAGTGGATGCACATAAAGTGGATGGATATATTGGCGATATCGCTATTATGTCGTCATTTGTTAAAACATATGGCTTAAAAAATGTCCAAATATCGCGTTTTGGAAAATATGCTGCCGAGGAGCAATCTGTTGTTACGGCAAAGGATTGGCCTGAGTTTATTTCACTGTTTAACAAAGTACTTGATTCTATGCCTGAAGCCTTACATGTAAAGATAAAACGCAAATATGTGCCTTTTTTACACGAAGAACCACTCACTGAAAAAGGTAGTACAATAGAATTTACAGCGCAGGAGAAAGCGTATCTCTCAAAACACTCTTATATTACGGTTTCAAATGAACGAGAGTGGTATCCTTATGATTTTAACGAAAATGGTGAAGCGCGTGGGTATACGGCTGATTACATAAGGCTTTTGGCTGAGAAAATAGGCTTACATGTAGAGTTTGTGAGTGACACTTGGCCCAATTTATTTGAGCAATTTAAAAATAAAAAAATCGATATTATTCAGCCGATTATCGCTAACGATGAAAGGCGAAATCAGTTTCTATTTAGCGATAAATTTATCACGATGGAACTCTCTTTAATCGCCCAATCTAAAAGAACAGATATTAAATCGCTTGAAGATTTAAGAGGTAAAACAGTTGGTGCAGGGAAAGATTGGGCAAGTACCCAATATCTTAAAGAACAGTATGCAGATATCAAAGTGATAGAATATGAGACAACCAAAGAGATGCTTGAAGCCATTGCTTTTGGATTGATTGATGCGGGTGTAGATGACTTGTTTACCGCAAAGTATGTTACCGCTAAAGAGATGCTTTCAAATTTACATGTTGTTGGACAAATAGAGCTTGAAAAGCTTGCCGATCAAAATCTCTACATTGTTTTTCAAAAAGACGATAGCCTCTTGCAAGGCTTGTTTAACAAAGCACTCAAAAGTGTCACTAAAGAGGAATTAGAATATTTAAATATTAAATGGCAAAGTAGTATGCACAGCAAACATAATTCACTTGCATTTACGATTGATGAGCAACTTTATTTGAACCATAAACAAACTATTAAGATGTGTGTTGACCCTGATTGGATGCCGCTTGAGATGATTGATAAGGGCAAGCATGTTGGCATTGCGGCTGATTATATCAAGCTGATGGAAACATCCATTGGTGTTCCTATCACACTTGTGGAGACAAAGACTTGGCTTGAATCTTTAGACTTTGCTAAAGAGCGAAAGTGTGATATATTTTCCCTTGTTATGGCAACACCACAGCGAAAATTGACGATGGATTTTACCAAACCATATATGCGTATACCATTGGTTTTAGTTGCTAAATTGGATAAAGTTTTTTACTCTGATATTGGAGCGATTACTGACAAACCTATTGGTATCGCAAAGGGTTATGCGTATGGTGAGATTTTAAGGGTTCGATATCCTAATATCAAATTGGTGGAAGTAGAAAATGAAATGGATGGGCTTAAAAAAGTCCAAGAAGGAAAGCTTTTTGGGACGATTGGCACGCTTGCAACGGTAGCTTATCAGATACAACAAGAGTACTTTGGTTCTTTGAAAATCGTAGGAAAGTTTGATGAAAAATGGGAGCTAGGGGTTGCTACAAGAAATGATGAACCATTATTATTTGATATTTTTGAAAAGGCCATTAGTGCCATAGATAAGACCGAAAGTGAAGCCATACTCAACCGATGGATTGCGGTGAATTATAAGCAAGATATGGATTATTCGATTGTGTATAAAATCTTGGGAGTGGTGTGTGTCATCGTATTAGTTGTATTGTATAGGCAATATCAGCTTAAAAGGTATAACCATCAACTTGAAATTCTTTCCAACACAGACAAGCTCACAGGCATTCACAATCGTCTTAAATTAGATGATATTTTAGAATATGAAAAAAAATTATTTGATCGATTCCAGCGACCTTTATCGATCATCATGTTTGATTTAGATAATTTTAAATCCGTTAATGATAATTATGGTCATAAAATCGGTGATGATACCCTCAAAGTTATCACTAAAATCGTCCTTACATGTAAGCGAGAAACGGATGCTTTTGGACGATGGGGAGGAGAAGAATTTTTAGTAATATGCCATGAAACAGATATTGATGGGGCAACTGCTTTGGCGGAGAAATTTAGAAAAGCTATTGAACAGTATGAGTTTCCGCATATCATTTCGCTTACGGCGAGCTTTGGTGTGGCACAGTTTGAAAAATATGAAACGATTGTGAAAGTATTTGACAAAGCAGACAAAGCACTTTACGAAGCTAAAAGTCAAGGAAGAAATCTTGTGGTTGCAAAAAGATAATGGAAGAAGAAAAAAATTGTTTTAAATGCTTCGGGTAAATTAGGGATGTAAATATTAAAAATTAAAGAGAAAAACTTATTTTATCCTTAAGGTAATTTTGTAGCTTTTTTTAGATAGAATTTTGCCAAAATAAATATTTTTGGGGAATTTTATGAAACGATTCAAACAATTGTATGATTTTGCATTCTTACCATGGGTGATAGCTTTTATAGGAATACTTTTTACCAGTTTGATTGCTTGGAAAAGTTATGAGTGGATTTCGAAAACTGAGAAAGAACGATTTAATGCTGCTTGTAATCAAATCACATTTTTGGTGCAAAAAAAACTTGAAGTCAATGTCCAACTTCTTTTAAGTGCAGCTGCTTTCATTGATGCGTCTGATAGCATTACAGATAAAGAGTGGAAAGTATTTGCCGATAAACACGCTTCATTTCAATCCTTTTTGGGACTTCAGGCAATAGGTTATGCAGCTCACACACCAGAGGGTTATACTATCGCGTATTTTGAACCTATAACTCCGAGAAATGCAAAAGCCATTGGTTTTAATATGATATCAGAGCCAACACGAAAACGGGATGTTGAGAAAGCTGTTCAAAGCGGAACAGTGTCGTTTTCTTCCAAAATAGAGTTAGTACAAGAAAAAGAGCCCGATGAAAGAGCTGGATTTGTGATTTATGCGCCTCTTTATCAAAAAGGGGCAAGTATCAATACGCTACAAGAGCGAATAGAGGCTAGCAAAGGTGTTGTATATGCTGCGATAAAAGCAAAAACACTCTTTGAAGATACCTTAAAAGCACAGTATAACATCATTGATTTTGAGATATATGATGGTGATACGCCTACCGAAGCTTATAAACTCTATGATGCGAATACAGAGCTAACATTGCCACGATTGGAACGGTACACTACAGTTGAATTTTACGGTAAAAAATGGACATTCTACTTTAAGGCAGATAAAGCCCTCGATATGAACCTCAATCGCTATGTTCCCTTTGCGCAATTATTTTTTGGTGGACTTTTTTCGATTATTGTCGCTTTATGGATATATGCTTTACAAAGAACACGCAAAGAAGCCTATGCTATTGCTGATGAAAAAACAAAAAAACTCGCTATATCGAGATATCAACTGGAAAAATATGTAGAAATTATTGATGCCAATGTTATTATCTCCAGCACAGATTGTGAGGGTATTATCACTGAGGCAAGTGAGGCATTTTGTAGAATATCGGGGTACACTAAAGAAGAACTCATTGGTCAAAATCATCGTATCGTAAGATATCCTGATATGCCAGATTCGCTTTATAAAGAGATGTGGGAAGAACTTGCAAAAGGGCATTTGTGGAAAGGGGAGATGAAAAATCGTCGTAAAGATGGCTCTTATTATTGGGTTGATGCCATTATTTCACCACGCTATAATGAAAAAGATGAAGTGATAGGGTATACTGCTATTCGTCAAGATATAACAGATAAAAAACGGATTGAAGAGCTTTCCATCACAGATACGCTCACAAATCTTTACAATCGACTCAAATTAAATGAATTATTCTCATTGCATTTAAGTCTTGCCAAACGACATGGAAGTCCTTTTTCCGTGATTATGTTAGATATCGATAAGTTTAAATTAGTGAATGATACTTATGGTCATCAAGTAGGCGATGGATTACTGCAAGAGATAGCAAAACTTTTAAAAGAAAGTATTCGTCTTGAAGATGTGGTCGGGAGATGGGGTGGAGAGGAGTTTTTGATATTGCTTCCCTCAACGACGCTTGATGCAGCTAGCGCATTGGCAGAACTTTTGAGAGCTCGTATTCAGGACAATCATTTTTCAGTCGTGGATGTATGTACGGTAAGTTTAGGTGTAGCAACTTTCAATATAGATGATGATCAAATGAGTATTGTCGCTCGTGCAGATGAAGCCCTCTATCGTGCTAAAGAAAAAGGGAGAAATCGCGTTGAACATAGTGATTTGTCTTGATAAAATAGTGTTTACATGTAAGGATTTTGATGGAATTTTGGAATAATATCTACGCTCACTTTGACCCTGTGGCTATTCATTTAGGCCCAGTTGCAGTACATTGGTATGGGTTGATGTATATGTTAGCACTCTTAAGTGCACTGTATGCAGCTAAATGGTTTGTTAAAAAAGATAATTTAGGTTTTACTCATCAGCTTTTGGATAGTTATTTTATTTGGATAGAAATCGGTATCGTTTTAGGTGCTAGAATTGGCTATATTCTCTTTTATGACCCGCATTTAGACTATTATCTCTCTAACCCTTGGCAGATGTTCAATCCTTTTTTAGATGGGACTTTTGTAGGCATTAGAGGTATGAGTTATCATGGTGCTATTGTAGGCTTTTTACTGGGAACTTGGCTTTTTAGTTTGAAGTATAAAATGCCTGTTTGGGGTTTGCTTGATCTTGTTGCTTTAAGTGTTCCAATTGGTTACATTTTTGGACGCATTGGAAACTTTTTAAATCAAGAGTTAGTAGGGCGATACACCGAGGTTCCATGGGGAATTTATGTGGATGGCGTCCTTCGTCACCCCTCACAATTATATGAAGCTATCCTTGAGGGATTGGTGGTTTTTTTACTCCTTTACATGTATCGACATAAGAAGAAATTTGAGGGTGAATTGATAGCGTTATATGGCTTCTTTTACTCGCTAGCAAGGTTTGTAGCAGAGTTTTGGAGAGAACCAGACTTTCAGATAGGTTTCGTCTATGGCGAGTGGATGAGTAAAGGGCAAGCACTCTCTATTTTGATGGCATTGACTTCATTGCTATTATATATTTTAATAATTAAACTTCAAAAAAAGGGATAAAAAAATCCCTTTTAAATCCCCTTAGGTATATTATAATTCCACCCGTATGTCCACAAATTACATAATTATTGTTTAATCAATATCGTTGTATCATAAATTTTACTAGGTATCTATGAGTATTTATAAGTGTGTAATACCTACACCTTTATGAGTGTTTATAAATTCACGAAAAGGATGAAATGTGAGTGACCTAATCGAAGGTTTTTTGGGTAAAAGTGTTGAGGGTAAAAAAAGTAGGATTCCTGCAAAGCTAGATTATTTTCAAAGTGCAACAGGACTATTTTTAGGTTTGTTTATGTGGGGACATATGTTCTTCGTTTCAACGATTTTGATCAGTAAAGACTTTATGTACATGATTACCAAGATGTTTGAGGGTAGCATGATTTTTGCTGAGCCAAAACCAGGTCTTGTATCGTTTATCGTCTTTATTGTATTTGCGGTTTTTATCGTTCATGCACTTTTGGGTATGCGAAAACTTCCTATCAATTTTAGGCAGTATCAAGCCTATAGAACACATACAACCATGATGAAGCATGATGATACAACAATGTGGTTGACTCAAGCATTCACCGGTTTTGCGATGTTCTTTTTAGGTTCTGCTCACCTTTTGATGATGATGGTCAAAGCAGATACTATTGGACCATACGGTTCAGCGGATAGAATGTACAGCGATGTTATGTGGCCTTTTTATCTTATTCTTCTTCTTGCCGTTGAATTTCACGGTGGTATTGGTCTTTATCGTCTCTGTGTTAAATGGGGTTGGTTTGAAGGCGAAGACGCTAAAGTATCTCGTAAAAAACTTAAAACTGTCAAATGGGCAATTACTGGATTTTTCTTAGTATTGGGTCTTTTGACGCTTGCGGCATATGTAAAAATCGGTTATGAACATAGAAATAATGCAGGAGAGGCATACAAGCCAACTGCGCAAATACAAATGCAATATGATGTTAAGGTTAGGGCATAAAAATGAATATTAAATATTGTGATGCACTGGTTATCGGTGGCGGATTAGCAGGACTTAGAGCAGCGGTTGCGACGCAGTCAAAAGGACTTAGTACAACAGTTTTAAGCCTTTGCCCAGTTAAAAGATCGCACTCTGCGGCGGCGCAAGGTGGTATGCAAGCAAGTCTTGGTAACTCAAAAATGAGTAGAGGTGATAATGAAGATGTTCACTTTGCTGATACCGTTAAAGGTAGCGACTGGGGTTGTGACCAAGAAGTAGCAAGAATGTTTGTTACCGTAGCACCCAAAGCGATTCGTGAGTTAGCGGGCTGGGGCGTGCCTTGGACGAGAATTAAAAGAGGTGGCAGAGAAGCTATCATCAATGCTGAGAGAACAACTATCGTTGAAGATGAAGAAGTTCATGGTTATATTCACTCTCGTGACTTTGGTGGTACTAAAAAATGGAGAACCTGTTATACAGCAGATGCAACAGGACATACTATGCTTTTTGGTGTTGCCAATGAAGCGTTAAAACATAATGTTAATATCGAAGATAGAAAAGAAGCGATTGCGTTGATTCATGAAAATAACCGTTGTTATGGTGCGATTGTAAGAGATTTGGTCACT
>JAQWCT010000143.1 GCA_028705785.1 Sulfurospirillaceae bacterium
CCCAAAGACCAATCTATTAACCTATAAAACAATGGCGGGATTTGTGGGGATTTTATTTATTAAAGCGCTGGAACGATCATACTGGCTTCAAAAAGCAATGGTCCTTCGTGGTTTTTGCGGTGAAGTTTATACGCTAGAAAAGCATCAAACCTTTAGTAAATACGATACACTGCTTACCTTTATCACGATTTTATCGCTACTTTGGCGACAAGGAGCCCTTTTATGAGCTGTTCAGTTACGATTAAAAACCTCGCGACTTCACGCGATGGCGTTCGCTTATATGAAAATGTGACACTAGATGTTTCTCATAAAGAGAAGATTGCCATTATTGGGCCTAATGGATGCGGTAAAACAACACTTTTAGACATCATTGCAGGGCTTAGAAATATAGAAGAGGGCGCATTAGAACTCTTTCACCAACCCATGACATCTTTGGCTGATTTTAAAAGTATGCGTCATCTCATCGGCTACCTTTTTCAAGACTCTGACAATCAATTTTTGGCTCCCATTGTCGAAGATGATGTCGCCTTTAGTCTTTTAGCCAGTGGTGTTTCCAAAGAAGAGGCAAAACTCAAAACAGCGATGATGTTGCAAGACCTTGGTATTGAACATTTAGCAAAAAAAATCGTTTACCATCTCTCGGGAGGAGAGAAAAAACTGGTCGCACTCGCAGGTGTTTTGATTATGGAACCTAAATTAATGCTGTTAGATGAACCCACCAATGGGCTTGATCAAGCGATGCAACTACGCTTGGTTGATATTTTAGGGCGCATTGATAAGAGTATTATCATTGTTTCACATCATAAAGAATTTATTGAATTAGTGGTAGAAAAGATTTATGAGATAACGCCCACAGGGCTTATCTGTTCACTCAACCATAAAAATGGAAGTCATCACCATCATAGCCATACGCATGATCACTCCCATCCGCATACACATTAAAATGTTAACATTGCTTTGCCGGTTGCAAGTTTCACTGCCTCTTTAACTGCATTAATATAACTCAGTGTTGATGGATTGCCATCTTTGTAGGCAATGTCAAAGGCTGTCCCATGGTCGACTGAAGTTCTCACAATCCCTGCATTAAGACTCACATTGATACTCTCTTCAAAATAAAGCACTTTGAGAGGAATCAATCCTTGATCATGATACATACACACAAAATAAGTAAACTTTTCTCGATTTGCCTTAGTAAATGCCATATCTGGAACAAAAGGACCCACAAAAACTTCTCTTTCTAAAAATTGATTTGTTTTCATAATCGCTTTTTTAATCTCTTCGTCCTCATCTCCAATAACTCCATTATCACCAGCGTGCGGATTGAGTCCAAGAACTGCTATCTTATCAACTCCCAATTCTTCATACACTTTGAGTAAAAAAGGCTTGAGTTTTTTAGCTTTAATTTCATGCGCAACATCACATAATGGAATATGGTGCGTATAAAGTATGGTAAACATTTCTTCACATCCAAGCATCATGATGGCTTCACAGCCCAATAAATCACATAAAGCATCGGTATGTCCCTTATACTCAAGACCTGCAATCGACCATGATTCTTTATTGATAGGTAAAGTAACGATGGCACTCACTTCATTGCTCTTAGCTAAAGCAACAGCTGTAATAAAAGAGTCATAAGAGCTCTCTCCAGCTTCAGCACTGCATACACCTGGTGTAATTTCAAAAATCTTTCCACAGTCTCGTATCTCAAAATCTTTGGGAACCTCAATATCAAGAAGGGCAGCACCCCAACCAAGCATATTTTCATTAATACAATAAATCGGTTTACATATTTTTTTGACTTCATCATGTGAACGAAGCGCTAGCTCTAAACCAATGCCGTTTAAGTCCCCAATACTTATTGCTATTTTCATCTTAGTACTTCCATCATTTCTTTAATTGCATTTTCTAAACCTGTAAAAACAGAACGAGCAATGATGCTCTGACCAATATTAAGTTCAATAATCTCTTCTATTGATTTAATCTCTTTAACATTTTGATAATTCAAACCATGTCCAGCGGCAACTTTTAAACCTAGAAAATGCGCTTTTTTAGCACTTTGTCTTAACGCTTCTAGTGCATTTTGAAGCTTTACATGTAAAGAATTTCTATCAAGTTCTAAGGCTTTAATACTATGAGATGAACGAGAAAGATTTGAAGAAAGCATTGCATAGACATTAGCATATAAGCCCGTATGAAGTTCAATCCATTGTGCGTTGAGCTCATGTGTAGCTTGGACAACTTTAGGGTCTGGATCGATAAAAAGTGATAGTTCAATCTGTTGTTTTTGTAATTCATCAGAAATTGCTTTGATACTTTGAAAGTTTTTAATCACATCCAATCCGCCCTCAGTCGTTACTTCTTCTCGCTTTTCTGGTACAAGCGTAATGCGATGAGGATGTAAAGCGATAACCTTTTCAATAATTTCAGAGTTAATGGAACATTCCATATTAACAGGAAGGGCAGAATTTTCAATAATCTTTCGTGCATCATCATCATTAATATGCCGTCTATCTTCTCTTAGATGGATGGTGATTTGATGAGCACCAGCTCGCTTGACTAAAGAGATAGCATCAAGAGGATCTGGATCATTGATTTTTCGAGCTTCTCGTAAAACGGCTATGTGATCTATATTGACTCCTAGAAGCATCTTTTACCTTTCTTCACTTTTTTATTCGCGTATTATAGCAAAATAAAATTTTCAGTACTTTTTAAATATTTTTACACTTTAATAGAGCATTAAAATCATAAAGGTTCTCCATGATAAGTTTTAGGACAGACAAAGAAAAAAATATCTTGTTTGTCAATATTATTGGCATTACACCCAAAGAAAAATTGGCTGAGGGGATGGCAGAATTTTCACAAAAGTGTAATGAACTAAGAGAGCATTTTACAATTATCAATGATATGACGCTTTGCAAAATGAATTCAGAGCATGATTTTGAACTGATGTGTAAACTCACCCAAACGCTACTTCAAAGATTTGTCATTGGTAAGATTATTAGAATTATAGGCACTAATGAAGAAAATATGAAAAAACTCTCACTTGAAGATAAAAAATTAGGTTTGAAAAATATTCATTATGTTAGTACGCGTAAACACGCCTTAGAAGAAATGTACAAATTACCACACTCAAATCTATAAAGCTACCGAGGTATTTTAATCAAATTATTATCAAAGATTCCGTATTCAAAATTGTGATGGCATACGAAGCAATTTGATTTATCTTTCACCAATGGATTTTTAAATATTGTTGGGTCAATATCTTTATGTGACGCTCTCCAATAAGGTGACTTTGTAATGGACAGCGGTCGCATATCTCCTAGAGAATCTAATGTCTTAAAAGATATCTTCCGTGTGGAAGTCTCACTACTATGAGATAAAACATAATTTTTGATACTCACTTGTTCACTTTTAGAAATATTATTTTCCGTTATCTTCTCACCAAAATGATTTTCAAGCCCATCAAAAAGTTTTACCCATGATTCATTTGGTAACATATAGGGTGGATAATTTTTGTGACATTTGCCACATTTTTCATAAAAAATGCTATTTTCTTGTTTAAAATCAATTTTTTGAAATCTATTTTTCGTCAAAATACTCTCAGAATCACTCATGATAAAATAAAATAAACTGACTGATAAAGCAATGACACCATAGGCAAAAATATTTCTCATTTGTGAAATTTTTGTATCTTTTCCCTCACAATTTTTATAACCAGAGATCATGGCAAAAAGCATATGTGTTTTATGATAAAACTGTTCTATTAAAACACCTATAATATGAACAGTTGCTGATAAAACTAAGAGGAAAGACATATAAGTATGCAGGGATAATAACGCATAAGAACTATTGTAATAGTACGCATTAAGAAAGGCGAGGGGACCGCTTCCTTCTTGAATACCATAAAGGAGTATTCCACCCAAAACGATAATGTATCCTAGTGAAAGAACTATGATGGTAAACCAACTTGAAGCAGGATTATGTCCAGGATAAATTTTTCGCCATCTGTCTTTCATCTTTTCGGCAAAATAGTGTTTTAAATCATAAAATTGAAGTTGAAAGGTATTAAAAGTTGCATAACTAGGGCCAATAAAACCCCAAATAATTCGAAAAGAGAGAACAACGCCAAAGACATACCCAAAAGCGATATGTAAAGTAAAATATTCTTTGTTAAACGAAGTGATAAAAGCAATGGTAAAAGAGGAAGCGATAATCCAATGAATCATTCTCGTACAAAGAGGCCATACAAAAACTTTACCGTTAATTTTATTCATTTAAGTCTTTACTTATGATTTCTGATGCTTTAACATCAGAAATCATAATACTAAAATTTTTATTTAATTATATTAAAAGAGTCGAAAAGATACTTCGCCATCGCTTTAATATCGTAAGTATAACCTTTTTCAGAGAGTTTTTTCATATTGTGTTCCATCACTTCATGCTCTGTTGCCGTTGATTGACCAAGTCCTCCATTTTTAACATCAAACAATTCCATTTCTAATTCTTGTAGTGTCTTTTTATTGAGTGCTGGACCTTTTTTCTCTGCCATACCTTCGCCTTTTTCACCATGACAATGAGAACATGTAGCTTTATAAACTTCTGCTGGCGTATATTTATAAGTGACAACTTCTGCCTTAGGTTTATCGCCACATCCACTTAAAAAGAGTAGGGCTGTTCCTGCAAAAAGTGCTAATATTATTTTTTTCATTCATTTTTCCTTTATTATTTATTTAGCTTTAATTAAGCTCTACCTGAGAGCATACCGTAAATCGTCATTGGCTTAAGTGCATAAACTTTCAATAACCACCATATCCAGCGCTCTTGTGTCGGATCAAGTGGGAACGAAGGTGTAGGTTTTGCTGTCCAATTAAATTCAGCTAGCATAACTGTACCTATACTGGTAATCAGAGGGCAAACGGTATAACCATCATAAGCTGATGGAAGTTTGTCTTTTTTCTCCATTACTGCGATAAGATTGTCAGCTAATACCCCATATTGCTTCCTAGCACTACCTCCTGTTTTTCCCATAGGAAGTGCCGCCACATCGCCAAGACAAAATACATTTTTATAATTAACATGTTGAAGTGTTTCTTTGACAACAGGAACCCATCCTTTTGATGAACCAATAGGAGATTTTCCAACAATATCAGACGCTTTTTGTGGTGGAGTGATGTGAATAAAATCATACTTTTTTTCTACTTTTTTAGACATAGAAACCATTGTATATTCTTTCAAATCTTCGTCATACTCGCCTTTTTCAAGCCATTTTTTCTCAAATGTTGCTATTTTCTTGTCTGTATCAATTTCGACTAAATTGGTTTTATATTCCCATTTAAAATCTCTTTGTTTAAACTGCTCTAAAATGGCAGTATGATACTCTGGTACGCCAAACATTTTATCACCGCTGGGGCAAAAAATAAGTTCTACTTTGTTACGCACTCCAGCTTCAACTAGCCTTGCATGCGTTAAATACATAATTTTCTTTGGTGCACCACCACATTTGATAGCCGTATCAGGGTCTGTAAAAATAGCTTGAAGTTTTTCAGGTCCTGTGTGTGCTTTTGCTTGAGCAATGAGTTCTTGAATACCTTTATAAGTATCAACAGCTCCATCTGCAAAATAGATAGAATAGACACCATTTTTACCGACTTTTTTTCTGACGATTTCATTGTCACCCATAGAAGTGATTTCGCCCTCAAGTCCTTTAATAGCGCCAAAGTTTAGTGTAAGACCCGTTGCAACAATCATATAGTCATAACTAATTTCTGTACCGCTAGCTGTCATAACTTTATTATTTTTTGGATCAAAAGAGACAACAGAGTCTTTAACCAATTTCACACCTTTTGGAACAAAATCTTCTGTTTTGTACTCAATGTCACTTTTTTGCCACACTCCACCAGCAATTAAAGTCTGTCCTGGCTGATATGAAACAGATTTTGGATTTGGTTCAATAACGGTTATATCTGGATTAGACAACATATGGGTTAGCTTAGCTGCTGTTGAAATTCCTGCAAGCCCACCACCAACAATCAAAATTTTTCCCGTAGCTGTTGATGCCGCTTTCGCTTCTGTTGCCGTTGCTGCGCCTGCTAGTACACTTGCTGCAACTGGAGATGCTGCTAAAAATTTCATTGCATCACGACGCGACATCACGCCCTCATGCTTTTCAATCTCCCGCAGAACCTCTTCGATGATTTTGTTTGATTTCATTTGCCCATCCTTGAATTTGTGTTTGTTCCCCCATTCTACTTTTAAAAATCTGAATTTTCCCTTGTACAGTAATATTACATTTTGTTATTTTATTTGTTTAAAAATATGAATTCTTTATAAATGAAAATAATATTTTTAAAACATTAAATTTAAGTTTTTTTAAGTACAATAATTCATTTTAATTCCAATATAAAGTGTCATAACAATGTTTAAAAAAGAATTTTTAATTTTTATATCTATATTTTTGTTTTTAGCCCTTGGAATGCATATGAACCGATGGATTTCCCATCCCATTGAACACCTTCAACATCTTGCTACGCATAAAATGCCTTATCATCCTTTATTGTATACATTCATCGTTTATCTTCTTATTTGCCTTTTAAGAATGATTTTTCGATTTCTAGCTAAACTCTTTCGTTCAAAGTAGATAACTTTTTAATGATAGGTTGCGATTTAGGCTCAAATACCCTTAGAATTGTAGAAATAGAGTGTACAACAAAGAAAAAAATCAGAACCTATGAAAAAATTGTCAGAACGGCAAAAAACTTACATGTAAGCGGAATTATCTGCGCCTCATCTAAAGAAAATATATTTCAAGCACTCCACGAAGCCTCTTTATTATTTGATTTCAAAAATGAAAAAACTTTTTGTGTTACTACTGAAGCCATGCGCGTTGCTAAAAATGCTCCTGAAATTTTGAAAGAAATCTATGAAAAATTTGGTCTAAAATTTGACATTATTAGCGGAGAACAAGAAGCCTATCT
>JAQWCT010000144.1 GCA_028705785.1 Sulfurospirillaceae bacterium
TCTCTCGAAGCTCTTCCAAGGTTATGTAGCCTTGATGTAGAGACTTAGCTATGAGGTTTATAAAGAGAGGATGATTATCTAAATAATGCAAAATATCATCGATATTTTTGTCTTTATCGTATAGACGTAAAAAAAGTTCCTTGGCATCTTCGGGTGTTAAGGTCTCAAGATTGAGCTGATTTTTGGTATCGATATTGCTAATTCGTGTGGTTATAAGTAGGTCAAAGTTGACATTGAGCGCTTTGATCTTCTCAAAGTCCTCTTTTCGCTCCAGGTTGTCTAACAATAAAAGATTTTTAGAAGGTAAGCCTTGCAGTCTCTTTATGATGCTCTCTAGTGTTGCCTCATTGTCTAAAAAAAGCGTTTCTTTAAACTTAGTGAAGAAAAGCGCTTCGATGTTGGAACTCTCTTTGGGTATCTCGATAAACGCTAAGTTTTTGTACTTGTGTTTATTGCGGTGGAAGTATTCGTTTGCAAGCTCACTCTTACCAATTCCACCAATGCCATTGACAATAAAGGTAACACTATCATTTGCCAATGTTTTTTCAAGTGCTTGTAAATCTTTTTTGCGCCCTATGAAATTTTCATTTTTAGGTGGCAATGCGGTGAGAGCCTTGCCCGAAAAATACTGTACTGTTTGGATAGGTTGTTCACTTGGTTTGAAAGAATTTAGTTTCTCTATCAAAGGTTTCCCATGATCCTCATACTCTATCACTTTTAGCATACCATTGAGCGTATCGACCTGTGTGCCTTTTTTAAGTAAAATGTAGTGTTCTGAACTTTGATTTCCAAAGATTTCAAGTGTCTTTTGGATTTGATTTTTAATAAACACATCATCCAAACTAAACCCAATAAATAATAAAGACTTTGAAGCAAGATATGTTTTGAGTGTTTCTAAAGCTATTTTATAACAACTTGTTGCACTATAAAATGCGTTGTATTTTTCAGAGCTTAAGATGATATTATTGGCATTATCAATATTTCCATGTACCTGCCAAATCGTAGATGTTTGAACTCCATCTCTTAAAGAACTTGCTTGTTCATGAATCGCTTCAATATCCCATGATGAAACATTTTTATCTTCACAGGCATGATGCAAAACTTTGTCGTAATTAGTGGTGATGATAAGCTTGGTGTCTAAATTCCAAATAGCTTTTGCAAGTGCATATGTTGTTTCATCAATATCATTATAATCGACTGTAAATGTCGCTTTTAAAACCTCATTGAACTCTTTAGTGGAAAGATATTTTTCTATTTTATCGGCTACTTCTAGATAATCAGTCGGCGTAACATTTAATAGTGCTTTGATAACTTCAGCTTGCGGTTTATCGCTAATCTCAGGTATAAATCGCTCTAACAACTCTCGCCAACCAACAAAAGCCTTACGACCATCTTTAAACTTCACATCTTTTGATACACCAGCACCCACAAAAGGGATGACTTTATTTTCACTAATGAGTTTTTTGAGCTTTTCTTCCATCACATAAACAACCTAATCGATGATTTAAGATATTTTATCCAAGTTTTAATACAAGCAAAAATTTCAAGTTATTTCTTTTGCTCCAAATCCAACATAAATTCTTTACGCCAAAGTCCACCGCTATACCCACCGATTCCGCCACCTTTGGCAATAACACGGTGACAAGGAATGACGATAGGAATAGGATTTTTGCCATTGGCATTCGCCACAGCGCGAACTGCTTTTGGGTGCCCCAGGATATCCGCTTCTTCACTATACGAGATAGTTTTGCCATAAGGAATGCTTTGCAAAACTTCCCAAACACCTCGCTGAAATGGCGTTCCTTTGGGATTAAGCGCTACGCTAAACTCTTTTCGTTTACCCTTGAAATACTCGTCTAACTCCACGATAAGCTGTTCGATATGAGCATTGGATTCTTGACACTCAGATGCATTTTCATCAAAGTCCAATGAACAAATTCCCACTTCATCCGCAGTTACGATGATTTTCCCCAAAGGGCTTAGTATCGTCATTTTAGCCATCTGTTTTCCTTAACATTTTGTGCATACACACACTATTTTTCATCCCCACATACACGCCATAATTAGGGATGATGGTGTATCCCATTTTGGTGTAAAGCGCGATGGCTTCAGGCTGTCCGACACCTGTTTCTAAAACCGCCTCAGCATAACCCAAACTGACTGCCCACGCTTCAAGTGCTTCTAGCAAAGCATAGGAATACCCTTTTCGCCTAAACAGTGGAGCGACAAACATTCGTTTTATCTCTACTTGTACCTCATCGAGGCATTTAAAACAGCCACATGCTACGGGCTCATCTCCTACATATCCGACGATGGCTGTCTCTATAGGAGCTATCACATTGTGACCATCATACTGCTTTTGCAAAGTTCCATACCTGCTTGAGAGTTCATTGTCTAAGTGCTGAGTTAGGGCGATAAAATCGGGATGTGTATTAGCTGTGCGTAAATAGTGCATTGTCTCTTCCTGTGAAGGTTATTGATACTTAATTATACCGCTTTTGCTTTTATTTTAAACACCTCTTACATGTAAAGCGTGGTATGATTTCATTTTAAAGGAGTCGTGATGGCACATGTTTTTACTTATGGTTCGTTGATGTTTGCACCCGTTTGGAGCAAGCTTGTCAAAGGTACATACTCCGCAACCAAAGGCGAGTTGCATCATTATGCGAGAAGATGCGTTAAGGGTGAAGATTATCCTATTATTTTGAGGGCGGATGAAAAAGTGCAAGGTGTTGTTTACTACGATGTGAATGATGAAGATATGCAAATCTTAGACGACTTTGAGGGAGAATTTTACGAGCGAATAACCGTTGATGTTGAGACCCATACGCAAACTATCCAAGCGGAAGTTTATGCACTTAAAGAGGCTTACTTTTTGATTATCGATGATAAGCCATGGAGTGAAAGAGCTTTTGAGGAAGAGGGTATGAAACGCTTTTTGGAGAACTATAAAGGCTTTATTATTTAATCTTTTGAGGATGGCACAAAAAGTCTTTTTCATGCGCGACTCTGATACATTTAGTACATACAAACTTGGGATTTTTTACAATTTTGATAATTTTTTTCGTATGCTTTTCAATATCATTTTTTTTCAGCGCGCATAGTTGCGTTATTTTCATAATAAACACTCCTTTTGTCTTTACATGTAAAGATATTTTTATAAAATTAACGGCTCTAGCTACTTTTACGACTGAAATACCAAAAAGCATTTGAGAAACATTATTACGCGCTCACTTCTTGAAGATATTGTACCACATCTATCGTGCCAAAGAGTGTGGTAAATATGATGGGAGTGTGTCCCCACCATTGTCAGCATTAACCTTGTCACCCAAAGAAAGAAGCATAGGCGTGATTTTAAGTTCACCATTGCTTGCAAAATCAAGTGCTAATGCTTGAAGTTGCATATGGCGCTTCTCTTCTTGGGCACTTAACATCTTAAATGCCTACAGCTTTTTTAACACCAGCCCCATACGCAGGGTCAACCTTGTCAAACAACGCTATTTGGCGCTCAATAATCTCTCTGGGAACACCGTGCATCGCTGAAGCGATATTGCTAAAGAGTTGTGCTTTTTGGTCTTCACTCATCAATCGAAACAATGCGCGAGGTTGTGAAAAATCATCATTTCCTTTACGGTGGTCATATCTATCACCATTACCGTCGACGGGAAAGGCAGGTTCAAGGTAGGCTTTATCTTCTTTTGGTCCTCCAAAACTATTTGGCTCATAATAAGCATCCCCAAAATCAGGAATATCTAAGCGCATAGCACCATCGGCATGATAGGTATTGACTGCAACTTTAGGTCGATTGATCGGCAACATCTCATAATGCGTTCCCACGCGGTAACGATGAGCATCTGCATACGAAAAAACACGGGCTTGAAGCATTTTATCGGGTGACCAACTAATGCCTGGAACAACATTTGATGGGCTAAAAGAGGCTTGTTCCACTTCGGCAAAATAGTTTTGAGGATTGCGATTAAGTTCCATCACCCCCACCTCAATCAACGGATAATCCGCATGTGGCCATACTTTAGTAATATCAAAAGGATTGAAGGCACATGTTTTAGCTTCCGCTTGCGTCATAATCTGAATTTTCAATTTCCAGCGTGGAAAATCTTTCCGCTCAATTGCTTCAAATAGATCTTCTTGCGAACTCTCCCGCGACTTTGCGATAATGGCCTCTGCCTCAGCGTTGGTATAGTTTTCAATACCTTGTTCTGTTTTGAAGTGAAACTTGACCCAAAAACGCTCATTATTGGCATTAATCAAGCTATAGGTATGTGAACCAAACCCGTGAATATGTCGATACCCTTTGGGTAGACCACGATCGGACATCAAAATAGTTACTTGATGCAAACTCTCAGGCGAGAGTGACCAAAAGTCCCATGCGGCAGTGTTACTACGAAGATTGGTGCGTGGATGACGCTTTTGTGTATGAATAAAATCAGGAAATTTTTGAGGGTCTCGAATAAAAAAGACTGGCGTGTTATTGCCCACCAAATCCCAATTTCCCTCATCAGTATAAAACTTGATAGCAAAGCCTCGCACATCTCTCTCCGCATCAGCAGAACCTCGCTCCCCTGCAACAATGGAAAAACGCAAGAAAAGTTCGCAAACGGTATCTTTTTGAAGTACTTTGGCTTTGGTGTATTGAGATATATCATGGTTGATGGTGAGGGTTCCAAATGCAGCAGAGCCTTTGGCATGAACTACGCGCTCTGGAATGCGTTCTCTATTTTGATGTGCTAATTTTTCAAGCAACTGATAATCTTGAAGCAACAAAGGGCCTCGCTCTCCAGCACTTAAAGAATTTTGGTTATCCGCGATAGGATTTCCACCTGTGGTTGTCATCGTTTTAGAATTTGGCATCATCTCCCCTTTATAGTCTATAGTTGTATAGTACCCGTTTCTGCATTGTATACATCCTTTTAAGCGAAAGTGTTTTGCACTATGAGTTTTCATCGTAATTTTAGGAACTAGAATATTTTCTATTTTTATGAGAATTGCGTTAAAATTAAAATATTTACATGTAAAGGCTGTTTGATGCTAAATTTAGAAGCGTTTGAGTTTGCACAAAAACTGACTCTCGAAGAACTAGCCTATCTCAAAGCTCATGCGAAAAGAGTCAGCATCCCTAAAGAGAGTATTTTGTTTTACCAAGATGACATCTGCAAAGATATATTATTGCTAGGCCGAGGTGAGATAGAACTTTACATGTACGCAGAAAACGATAAAAAAATTCCTCTCTACGCCTTAAGGGCAGGGGAACAATGCGTTATCAATACCTCAAGTACTATCTCTCAAACTCCCGCCATTGGTACTGCTCAAAGTCTGAGTGACATCGAAGGCTGGTTGATTAGCGAGGAAGTTGTCAAACACCTTATGCATTCTTCGCCTTCATATCTTAACTTTGTCTTTTCTCTTTTTACCATCAAGCTTGATGCCCTTGCAACCCTCATTCAAGATATTAAATTTAAAAAACTTGATAGCCGTATCTTAGAATGGCTCACTTCCCATCAAGCTTCGCGTATCCAAACAACACACGAAGAAATCGCTGTTGCACTTGGGACTTCACGCGTTGTTATCAGCCGTGTCCTTAAAGACTTGGAGCGACAAGGGTTTATCAAACTCCATCGTAAAGAGATAGAGCTTTTGTAAGCCTCTTTATGTGGATAAATATCAGACAAGACTTAAATTGGGACATTAAGTAACCTATGTTACTGACAATGGTATAAAATTACTCTACAATACATCAAAATTTATCAAAGGAGTTACCATGCAATGCAATATGGAAAAAAATGTAGGGAAAACAGATAAAACGATTAGAGGCGTAGCTGGTGTGGCTGTTATTATCGTGGGAATCATTTATGGTAGTTGGTTAGGTCTTATCGGTGTGGTCTTGCTTTTTACTGCATTTACTGGTTGGTGCCCTGCTTACATACCTTTTAAAATCAATACGGTTTGTAAAGATGACACATCTGGCAATGGTGGATGTGGTTGTAGTCGATAGTTCTTTGAGGGTTATACCATAACCCTCCTCTTCTTTTCTTCTCTTAAACCATTTTTCGCTAAAATACTTATACTTTTACATGTAAGGCTAAAAAAATGGGTCAAACAATCACTGAAAAAATTTTTAGCGACCATCTTGGTCGTGAGGTTAAAGCTGGCGAAATTATCAAAAGTAAAATCGACATGGTTATCGGAAACGATATTACGACACCTATTTCTATTCGTGCTTTTGAAGAGAGTGGTGCTACCAAACTGGCAAATCCTGATGGCTTTAGTATCGTCATGGATCACTTCATTCCTGCAAAAGATATTGCCAGTGCCAACCAAGCTAAAATCAGCCGTGAATTTGCGTATAAATACGACCTCAAACACTATTTTGATGAAAAAGATATGGGTATCGAACATGCACTTTTACCTGAAAAAGGGCTAGTTGTTTCAGGCGATGTTATCATCGGTGCAGATTCACACACCTGTACGCATGGCGCTCTTGGTGCATTTGCAACGGGTATGGGTTCGACTGACTTGGCATTTGCGATGATTACGGGTGAAAACTGGTTTAAAATTCCTGAAGCCATCAAAGTGGTTTTCAGTGGCAAACCCAAACCTTTCGTTTATGGCAAAGATTTGATTTTAGAAGTCATTCGTCAAATCGGCGTTGATGGCGCACTGTATCGAACACTAGAATTTACAGGTGATACGATTGCATATCTTGATATGGACGATAGATTTTCATTGTGCAATATGGCGATTGAAGCGGGTGCAAAAAATGGCATTATCGCCGTTGATGACATCACCAAAGCATTTTTAAGTGATAAAAACTTAGCCAGAGAGCCAAAATTCTTCTACTCTGACGACGATGCGACTTATGTTCAAACGCTTCATATCGATGTGGCAAATCTTGACCCTGTTATCGCATATCCTCATCTACCCTCCAATGGCAAGTCAATTCGACAAGCAGTT